>DATGIR010000076.1:0-28028 GCA_035295605.1 Fimbriimonadaceae bacterium
CCCCGCCTCCGAGCCCGTTTCGTGCCGGCTGCCGGTGTGGCACCAAAGGCCGACCGAGGCGGACTTCACATGGGTGACGGGCTCTACCAGAATCCGGACGCCGTTGGACAGGGTCTTCTTGACGATCTGGCTCACGCGGAATGCTCCTCCACCGGGGCGTCTTCACCGACCTTCGTGGAAAGCGTCCCGAGCACTTCCACTGCAACCTGAATTTCATCTCCGGGTTCCAGCGGCGGGTCGTCGTCGGTCCATGAGGCGAGAGGTCCGAGCGCGATGATATCGCCCTCGACGAGGGGCGCACCCTGGCTGCACAAGGACAGCGCCTGGGCGAAGGTGATCGGAAGATCCTCGGCATCGGCCCGTCGCCGCTCAACCCCGTTGACACGGGCCACCAGGCCGAGCTTGTAGCGTCGTCCGAACTCCTGATCGGAAACGTGATCGTCGAGCTCCTCGGGCGTCGTCAGAACCGGGCCGAGCACCGTTGCGAAATCGAACCCCCGCGCCGACTCGCTCCGGCGAACCAGGTCTCGCGCCACCACCTGAGTGAGGATCGAAAAGCCCAGGATCATTTCGTCGGCATGCTCGACCGGAACCCGGCGGCCCGGGGTGGCCACCACCGCCGCAAGATAGGGCTCGAACTGCAGGTCGAGGGCGAATTCCGGGCGTGGCACGATTTGGCTGGGACCGATCACGGAGGATGGATTCCCGTAGTGGTAGGGAAGGTTCTCGGCGTCGTCGATCGTCAACCGTTCGCCGATTCGAAGCGGGTTGCGAAAGATTCGGAGCGACGGCGCGCGTCCGACCGGCGCCAGGGGGCGAACGTCGGCGGCTTCGTGAACCCCTACTGGGTTCGAACCATCGGTTTCATAGACCTTTCCGGAGTAGACGATGCCCGACCGAATTCGTTCCGGGTCGGCAAGGATTTCAAAGCGGCATAACTTCAAGGGTTGAACCGAGGTTACCTAGCGGGAGCCCGGCGACAATCTGGTAGCATGCGCTAACCGATTCGAGGAAACTATGGCCCAGAAAGTTTTGGTGTGTGACGACGAGAGGCATATCGTGCGCCTCATTCAAGTGAATCTCGAACGTCAGGGGTACCAGGTCGTCACCGCCTTTGATGGCAAGGAGGGCCTCGAGAAGATTCGCGCCGAAAAGCCGAAGCTCGTCGTGCTCGACGTTATGATGCCGTACATGGACGGCTTCGAGGTTCTCAAGAACCTTCGCCGGGAACCTGAAACCGAGCACCTCCCGGTGATCATGCTCACCGCGAAAGCGCAAGACAAGGACGTATTCGAGGGCTATCACTACGGCGCAGACATGTATCTGACCAAGCCTTTTAACCCGATGGAGCTTGTCACGTTCGTCAAGCGCATCATGGAGAATTCGGACGGCGACACCGGCTCCAAACGAATCGACATCTAGAGCCTGAACCAGGCTCACCGCCGGCATCGAAAGAGTCTTCGGGCGCGGGGCCGCGTCAAGTCGACACCATGGATCCGGATCTTCACGTTCAGGACATCGTCACAGTTCCGCTCACCATCTGGGTGATCGGGATCGTGGTTTGGTTCGTCGCCGCAGTCGGACGGCGCAACGGCAAGGGCGGGCGTTGGAAGTGGATCCTGGCGTACGGGATCGTCGTCTTCTCGGCCTATGCGGCGTGGTCCGGCCTAGGCAGCGACCCCTTGCGCAACCTCGGGATGGGTCCCTACGTCGGAGACAGCTTCGTCCGGAGCGAGTATTCGAGCAACAAGCTTCTCTTCTTCCTCTTCACGTCGTTTTTCGGCCCGATCATGACGCTTCCCGCCCTGTACTTTGCGGACCGGATCGAAAACAAACGGATGCGTGACATCGTCTCTTGAGGTAGACCAGCCGAGAGGAGGAGCAACGTGGCTCATACCGCACACTCGCCAAACATCGAGATGGGTCTTACGACCACGGAGGCACCTTTTATCGAGGCGGCGCGGGAGAGCGGCAAGCTCTACATCCAGCAGCCGTACGAGCTTTACAGCCCTGAAAATCACGCGGCGTGGAAAGCGCTCTACAACCGGATGTCGGGCCGGTGGGTCAAGTACGCGAACGAACACTTCCTGGCCGGCATCGAGAATCTATGCCTTCCGCCGGACCGGGTACCCCGGCTTGAAGACGTCAACAGGTTTCTGGAGCCGCTGACCCATTTTCAGGCGCTTGCCGTGAGCGGCTACGTGCCCGCGTACATCTTCTTCAGCTGCCTGCGGAATCGCCAGTTCCCGACCACTATTACCATTCGTCGCGGGGACAAGCTGGACTACCTTCCCGAACCGGATATCTTCCACGACATCGCCGGCCACGTCCCGATGCATACAGATCCCGCGTTCGCCGACACGTTGGTCCGCTTCGGCGACTGCGCGGCGACCGCAGCGGAGCTCGCCGCGGGCATCAAGGACGAGCAGGAAAAGCTCGCCCGCCTCACCAGCATCATCCGCGCCATGGCGCGTTTCTTTTGGTTCACCGTCGAATTCGGATTGATGAAAGAGAAGACCGGCCTGAAGGTGTACGGCAGTGGACTCCTGAGCTCGTACGGCGAAATCGCCCACTGCGTGGAGTCACCCGATGTTCAACGTTTCCCGATCCAACTCGAGTGGGTGATCAACCAATCCTTCGAGATCGATCACTACCAGCCGCTCCTGTTCTATGTGGATGGCTTCGACCACCTGTTCTCGTTGGTCGGCACGCTCGAGACTTGGATGAAGGAAGGGAAGCTGAGCAACGTGGCGCCGGGTGAGCCCGGTGTGAACGAGGAAGACCTCAAGAGCTTTCTAGATCACCGGTACGACTTGACCACGTGAGGGTCGAATCGTCGACCGCTGAGCGCCGCCGCCGGGCCGCTTCGTTCGACGAAGATGCGGAGAAGTACGATCGTGCCCGCGCAACTTACCCGGCGGAGCTCTTCGACGAGGTCTGGCGCTTGGCGGAACCCGGGCCGGCTCCAGACGTCGTCGAGGTTGGATGCGCAACTGGCCAGGCTTCGATCGATCTTGCCAAACGCGCTGGAACCCTAACCTGCGTCGACTTTGGCGAGAACATGGTTGAGCTTGCTCGCCGGAAGCTCTCCCAGTATCCCAATACAAGGGTGGTGCGCGCCAGATTTGAGGAGTGGGATCCCGGCGAGCAACGGTTCGACCTCGCTTTCGCCGCCTCATCTTGGCATTGGCTCGAACCAAACGTCCGCTTCGCGAAGGCGGCGGAGGTGCTCAAGCCGGGTGGCTCGGTTGCGGTGGTCCATACCGACCATCACTACCCCGAGGGGTTCGACCCCCTCTACCCGGCGATTCAGGATGTCTACGGTTCGGTAACTGGCACCCGACTCGAGGTCAAGGAGCAACAGATCCCCGCTCCCGGGCTCCTTGAGACCTCCCAACTCGATCAAATCGCGGAGTTGCACGGGACCGGCGCTTACGACAAGGTCAGAGTTGCGCGGGTTCTCTGGAGCATCGAGCGCACCGCCGACGCCTATATCGACCTTCTCGGCACATACTCCGACCATTGGGCAATGGAGCCCGATAAGCGCGAGCGCCTCTTCGCGGGGATTCACCGCCTTGTCGCGCAGTCTCCGAGCGGCACGATTCGCAAGCATTGCCTCAGCACCGTCTTGGTAGCGACCGTTAAGCCGGCGTAGCCTGCGTTTGGCCCGATTCCTGCCTCCATCCAACTTCCATGAGTTGGAGGGTGTGGAGACCAAACCGTAAGCAAACCCGCTGGATTCTGCTGAGCCTCGTGGGCTTTGTGGCCGGCTTTACCTACGTTGGCCGCCCGGCCACCGGCGAAATGGATTTTCTGCGGCAGTTCCCACACACCGTGCAGGCACAACGGCTTCCGGGGGAGCATACGGACACGTTCACCTACCACATCGCCGGCGATCCGGCGACGATTCGGGACTCGATCCCGGGTGTCGACGCCGCCAAGGGTGAAACCAGCGATGGCACGACCCTCTTCGACTTCTCGCTCCCGAGCGGAAAGCGCGCGACCCTCGTGATTCCGGGGACGGAGAAGCGGGTGATTCTCGTGATCGAGGGCGAGCCAAAGGGCGTCTGGTACCGCGCCTCCCGCCGGCTGGGATTGTAGATCGTTCACTGGCTGAAGCCAGTGCCACAAACCACTAGTCACTAGCCACAAGCCACCAATTCTGTTAAGAAGCCGTTATCCTCGGGCATCATCCCAAACGGATCATGTCGACGAACCGGTTTTCCCGCCTGAAGCTCCTCGGTTTTGGCGTCATCGTCGTCATCATCGGGGCTATCGCCTACCTTGGCCGCCCCTATCCCGACGAGCTCAGTTTTCTGAAGGGTTATCAGTACAAGCTCAACAAGGACCCTTCCGGTGACAGCGACACCTACGTCATTCAGGGCGATCCCCGGGCAATTCAGTCGGCAATCCCGGGGATGCCCGCTCCACCCACAAAGGTGACGGCACAAAGCGCGGTTGCCGAGATCAAATTGCCCAGTGGCCGGCATGCCCGGTTTGTGGGTTCGCCGAGCAAGCAAGAGGCGCTCTTGACGATCGAAGGGAAACCCGATCCGATGATCACGCGGGCCATGCATCGGCTCGGCTTCTAGCCTGGCGGACCTCCCGGTAAACTCCCGGGATGCCCGTCGAAATCTTGATGCCGGAACTCGGCGAATCCGTCCACGAAGGCACCGTCAGCCGCTGGCTGAAGAAGGTTGGCGACTTCGTGAAGGAGGACGAGCCGGTGGTCGAGATCATGACTGACAAGGTGAACACCGAACTGGGTGCGCCGGCTTCGGGTGTGCTGACGAAGATCTTGATCGACGAAGGCGGCACCGTCGAAGTCTTCAAGGCGATGGGCGTGATCGACGATAGGGCCACCGCCGGGACCGTGCTCGCCCCGAATCACGAGCCGCCAGCCACTATTCCGGAACCACGAGCCACGACCCACGAGCCACAAGCCACGACTCCCGAGCCCCCAGCCACGGGCCACGAGCCACAAGCCACAACGCGACGCTTCTACACCCCAGTCGTCCGCTCGATGGCGAAGGAGAGAGGGCTTTCGGACGCCGACCTGGAGGCGATCGCCGGAACCGGTGAGGGCGGCCGGGTGACGAAGAAGGACGTGGAGGCCTACGTGAGCGGCCGCGCCACTGGCCACGCGCCACAAGCCACAAGTCCCGAATCACCAGCCACCAGCCACGAGCCACAAGCCACCAGCCACACGCCTCAAGCCACGACTCCCGAATCCCGCCCGCTTTCCGGCATGCGCAAGGCCATTGCCGAGCACATGATTCGGAGC
Source organism: Fimbriimonadaceae bacterium (assembly GCA_035295605.1). Classification (GTDB taxonomy): domain Bacteria; phylum Armatimonadota; class Fimbriimonadia; order Fimbriimonadales; family Fimbriimonadaceae; genus DAIDHV01. The sequence goes on from DATGIR010000076.1 coordinate 5,285, forward strand.
TCCCAGATCCCGACCGTCTCAACCGTGACGCGGGTAGATGTGACCACGATGGTCCACTTCCGGGAGCGGAACAAGGATGCGTTCCTGGAAGAGCATGGGGTCAAGCTCACCTACACGCCGTTCTTCATCAAGGCGCTCGCCGAAAGCCTCAAGGAGTTTCCCCTCGTCAACGCGAGCCTTCAGGACAACCAAATCGTCATGAACCCTGGCGTCCACGTCGGGGTTGCCGTCGCGCTTGGGGCCAAGGGGGAAGATGGTCTCATCGTGCCGGTGATCCGGGACTGCCACACGAAGGGGCTCATCGAAATCGCCCGTGACCTCGACGCGATTGCCAAGGCGGCGCGCGCGAACACACTCAAGCCGGCCGACGTGCAGGGCGGGACGTGCACGTTTACCAACCCGGGAACTTACGGCGCCCTGTTCGGGACGCCGATGATTAACGCGCCCCAAGCGGCCATTCTCGGCGGCTACGCGATTAGCAAGGAGCCGGTGATCGTGGACGACATGATCGCGATCCGCTCGATCATGCACCTCGTGCTAACCTACGACCACCGCATCATCGACGGCCTGGTGGCAGGGAAGTTCCTCGCCTCCGTCCGCGACCGATTGCAGACCTTCGACTTCTTCAAATAGCGCTACGAACTTACAAACCTACGAACCTACAAACCTAAACTGGGGCGGTTAGCTCAGCGGTAGAGCGTCTCGTTTACACCGAGAGGGTCGGGGGTTCGAACCCCTCACCGCCCACCAAAAAACAATCGCTGTAGAATGCGGCCATGGTATCCGCGCTCATTGCCGTCATGGTCCTCGCGACGCCGAGTGGCGGCGGCAGTGCGACGACCATAGAGTCCCAGCCGCGCAAGACCGACCCCGCGAGCACGCGGGTCGATGGCCGGCACAAAGCCCCCTCCGGCATGGTGACCATTGAGTTCCACCCGAGCGCGACCGACCCCGCGATTACGCAGTTCGATGACTACCACTTCGCCTATTTCGACAAGACGGCGAAGTCACGCGGCGAGCTCCTTCTCGTGCTGCCGGGCACAAACAATAAGCCCTTCGGGCTCAGCCGGTTTTGCGCGTCCGGCGCGGAAGCCGGCTACCAGGTGCTCTGCCTGATGTACCCCGACAACATTTCCGCGGACGTGGTGAGCAATTCGAAGGACCGCAACGCGTTCGCCGATTTTCGGCTTGAAATCATCGAGGGCAAGAATCTATCCACGTATGTGCACGTGGACCGAACCAACTCGATCGAAAACCGGCTGATCAAGGCGCTTCGGTATCTAGACTCGCTGCGACCTCGCGAGAACTGGGGGCGGTACCTAACCGGGACGGGTGACATAAACTGGGAGAAGATCGCGGTGTCGGGGCTATCGCAAGGGGCAGGACACGCCGCTTTTCTCGCCATGCGGCATAAAGTGGCAAGGGCGGTGCTTTTCGGCGGACCCAAGGACTTCGACAAGGCGACCAACACGCCGGCATCTTGGTACACGAAATCGCCCGCAACGTCGACCCGGCAAATCTACACCTTCAACCATCAGCAGGATCACCAAGGCTGCACCTTCGCCCAGCAGCTCGAGAACTGCAAGGCGATCGGCCTCGATGCGCTAGGGTCACCCGTCGACGTGGACAAAACGAGCTCCCCGTTTCGAAACTCCCATATATTGACGACCAACTATCCGGGGACCCACCTCACGTCCGACCATGCCCACACCTCGGTGGTGATAGACAGCAACACGCCGATCGACAAGGACGGGACTCCGCACTTTCAGCTGGTTTGGCACTACATGCTCGTGAACGACAATCACCCGGCGAGGACGGCTCAGCCGGGCCCACGCCCTCCCCGTCGAAGAGGATCGGGCTAGCCGCCACGGTGATCGTCCTAGGCCAACGCCGATGGCCTATTGCGCGTTCAGGTCGAAGCTAAACGTGAAGTGGTTTCCGCTTTGGGTTTCTGTTCCGTCTCCGTGCAGAAGGCCGTCGTTGCCAATAAACATGCTCCCGATTAGCCGAGCATCCGGCGTGCCCGCCAGTCTTGAGAGGATGTTAAAATCTCCGTTCTCCTGAACGACCCCGGTATCGGCCGTCGTGGAGGTTCCCAGGGTCTCGGTGCCGGTGATATCGCCGTGGCTGCTGATCGAGAGACTCATGAGCTCGGTGGGAGCGCCGGTGACGATGAAGTTGCCGCTCCAGTTGCCCGCAAATGGGCTAAATGCGTTATGCCCGCCGCTCCCGCCGCAACCCGCCAGTCCGACAACCGCCGCCAAGCAGAAAATAGAGAGTGCCTTTCGCATCGCTTTCTCGCCTTCAAGACCTCGAGTGGGCTCAGCCAATGAATCTTGTGACCCCATTTTCGGCTGGGACGGATAGCGAACGCCAGTCCGTGATTGGCATGTCAGACGAATCCTGTCTAACTAATTACAGACACGGCAGCGGAACTTAACCTCCCACTGATCTCGAGGGGGTTACTCCGCGGGAGTGAGCTCGATTTCGTCGAGACCGACCGCATAGCCGCTTGACGCGGGGCCGTGATCCTCGACGGTGAACACGAGACGGTTTTCGCCTGCCGCGAAGGTGTAGGTCCCCACGGCGATTGGATTCGAAAGGCTCACGCCCGGCCCTGTCCCCTCCAAGGCGTGTGGCGTCGAAGGCTCGGCAGAACCTTCAACCGCCAGAGAGAACCTCCCGTAGTCCTGGGCGCGCGTTATCCGGAGTCGGACCGCATACCGACCCGCCACTTCAACCGGAATCTTCACCCCAAACTGCCGTCCCAACCGCTTCGGTTGGAAGAAGACCTGTCGCCGTCCGGCCCATTGAGGTCCGAAGCCGCTCATATCCTGAATGCGCGGCGCCGGCCCCTTGAGCTGGGCAAGCCCCAAGTCCGCCGCCAGATACGTCCTCGACCCAACCGACCCTGCCTTCGTCGGCGGCGACCATCTCACCGTCAGCGCATCGTTCACGCACTGGCGAGCCAGTTCGAAGGGCATCCACGCATAGCCTTGGTCAGCCCATTGCGATCCCCACGAATTCCTGAAGTGAAACGCGCCTCCGCCGGGCAGGCTCGGGTCGAGCCGGTAGCCGACGAAGACGACGCAGTGTCCGTCGAAAACGTCCCCCCGCTCCGGCATCTTCAAGAGGTAACTGATCGGTGAGGTGAAGGCCTCGTGGTTTGGCCAGCGCATCCCGATTGCAACCGGATGCCCGTCCGCCAGCTCCGATTGAATCGCCGCAAGCTGCTGCTCCTTCAGGTCGGTGGTTCGGTCCCAAAGCCGAATCCAGTGGATGTCGATCTGGCCAAACCTCGCCGCGGCGGCCAACGCCTGCTTGGACGGCGTCGGCCCATTTCCCGCCGCATCCGGTTCGCCACCCAGGTTCAACGGAGGAATCCCGTACCGCTCCAAGCCGCGGTAGGCCCGTCCGAAATTTGAGCCGGCGTCGCTCTCGGCGTCGGTCGCGGTCGCCGCCCAGGCGAGAAATCCTGTTGACAACCGCTCCGCCACCCCACTCGTGGCGGCGCGCTCGTACTCTAGGATTCCGATCACCGTGTAATCCCAGCAGCTTGGGCCGTTCTGCTGGCAGACCGTGAGGCCGAACTTGTCGTAATCGGCGCGAAGGTCGACCGCGGCTGGCAGCGCCCGGCTCAAAGCAAGGGCTCCGAGTACGTCGAGCATGCCGCCAGTTTAACCCTCGTTGATTGGAGCCAACCTAGGCGGAACCGCATCAGTGTCCCGGGCGTGGCTGGGTCCTCTCGGTCGGTTCCCCCGAAGTCAGCATGTAAAGCCATACCGGCTTGAAAAGCGGTGACCCGTCGGACCGCTTCGGCGTGCTCCCGTCCGCCACCACCGAGGTGTGCGCCTGAACGGACGGGACCGGCGTTCCCGGGTAGTTGGTGGTCAGGATGTGTGAGTTGCCGAAGGGTGGCGCGATCGAATCGACATCTGCCGGCGGCGCTAACGCGTCGAGCCCGATGGCCTTGCAGTTCAGAAGCTGCTCCGGATAGGTGCACCCCTGCCGATCCTGTTGGTGGTTGAAGGTGAAGATGTCGCGTTGAGGCGTCTCCGGTCGATCGGTGTACCAAGCCGCCGGCGAGTTCGATGCTCGGTCGAAATCCTTCGGCCCGCCAAATAGGATGGCCCGGGCGACGCGGTGCTTCGTCGCGATCAAGCCCGCATGCCCGGCGCCCTGCGAGAGCCCGGACACCGCGATCTTCTCCCAGTTCAGCTCGCCAGACTCTGTGACGTATTGGCCCCACTTCTCCCGGGGTCGCTTGGATTGGAGGAATTGCAGTGCCTTGATGAGGCGGCTTTCTATCGAGTTCGTTCGATCCACCTGGACGTAGGTCGAAAGGTTTTTGCCTTCGATTACCTCGAGGCGGAAGCTCTCGAAGGCCGATCTGTCGGTCGATCTCCCCACCACCGAAGCTGGAGTCGTGTCCGGGTACATCAAGCTGAGCACCTGGTAGCCGTTCTCCGCAGCGGTCTCGCAGAAAAGGTTTTCTCGCCCGGGCGAGCCGTTCGTCCCCGGCAGGAAGAGCAGCAATTCGCCGCGCTGTTTGACGCCTCTCGCGATGTAGAGGACGTGGGGTTCGTCGAACTGGGTGATCGCGGTGTCGGTGAGGCTGGGGCGGAATGCCACGCGGGTTACCCCCGTGGCCGAAGGATCGATCTGGCCAGCCGCCAGCATGAACGCGAGAACCGCGATTCCCATGCCCCAAATGTTACAGCCGAGCCAGGGCAGTTGGCCCGCCGAATCACGTAGAACACTTCCAATGAACATCGCGGTTATCGGAAACGGGAACGTAGGGGGAACACTAGGTCGACGCTGGGCCGAGGTAGGTCACGACGTGGTTTTCGGAGTGCGTGGGCCGGAATCCAACGCAGGCCCGGTGAAAGCCCAGTCGGTCAAAGAAGCCGTCGCGGGTGCCGATGTCGTTGTCTTCGCCTTGCCGTATTCAGCCATCGTCGAGGCAGCCACGGGCCTCGACCTTTCGGGAAAAGTCCTCGTAGACTGCACCAACCCGATCGCGCCCGACTTCTCCGGGCCGGCCGCCAAAGCCGGCTCCGCCTCCGAAGAGCTTGCCAAAGCGACCGGATCCAACCTCGTCGTGAAGGCGTTCAACACGTGCGGGTACGAAGTCATGGCCGATCCCAACTTTCGCGGGCGTAAGGCGACCATGCTGATCTGTGGCAACGACGCCGGCGCCAAGGAAACCGTAGCGAAGTTGGCCGCCGATCTCGGCTTTGAACCCGCCGACGCCGGTCCCTTAAGCCAGGCCCGCTGGCTCGAGGCCTTCGCCTGGGTCTGGATTTCCATGTCCATGAAGTACGGACACGGGCGATCGATGGCCTTCCTGCTCGAAAAGCGCTAGCAGGTCGTCACATTAAGGCTTTCGCCGGGGCCCCTTTTTGCACGGAGCGGCCTCCGGGTAAGGTCAAAACATCCTTTCTCGAGGGAGAGAATCACATGTCAACCGCTACTCAAGAAGCACTGTCAGTCGATGAGGCGAAGGCCGAGTTCGGCCGCGCTGTCGACCGTCTCAAGAAGGTCTACGAGACCACGCCCGACGACAAGATCAATTGGTCTCCGGCCGGCACGGCTCGGACGCCGACCGAGGTCGCCGCCCACTGCGCGATGTCCATCAAGGGCATGCAGGGCTGGCTTGCCGGCGAGCCGTTCCCGTTCGAGAGCATGAAGGCCCTCGACGACTACTGTCGGACCGAGGAGAGGAACTTCACGACCCGGGCCCAGGTTCTAGGCCTCCTGGACACGAACACGACGAACTTCCTTGCCTGGCTCGATTCGCTGAGCCATGACAAGCTGGCTTCCATGTTCGATACGCCGATGGGCTCGTTCCCGATGATGAGCGCCATCACGTTCCCCGCCGACCACCTTCGCAGCCACGCCGCCCAGATCGACTACATCCAGACGATCTACGGCGACCGCGAAATGCACATGTAGGTTAAGCGCGACCAAACCGGCCCCGAGGCGCCTCGCATCTCGGGGCCGTTCTCATGCGTCCCGGCGATTTATCGTACAGTTATCCCGGGCATGATTTCGGCTCAGCATCTGACCAAGCGCTTCGGCCCTCAAACGGCGGTGGACGACCTCTCGTTCGAGATCCCTGGCGGCCAAATCGTCGGCTTCCTCGGGCCGAACGGGGCGGGGAAGACCACCACCCTCAAGATGCTCACGGGGATGACGCCCCCAACCGCGGGAACCGCGACCATCTGCGGCTTCGACCTCCTCGAGCAACCCATCGAGGTGAAGCGGCACATCGGCTTCGTCCCCGAGTCCGGCGCCGTTTACGAGTCCCTATCCGGCCTGGAGTACCTCGAGATGATCGCGGCCTTATACGGGATCGCATCCGAGACGGCCCGCCCCCGAATCCAGCAGTTCATCTCGTTCTTCGATCTCGGAATGGACACGCTCCAGAACAAGCTGCTGGGCGCCTACTCGAAAGGCATGCGGCGGAAGGTCGTCATCACCGCGGCGCTGCTGCACAACCCGCCCGTGGTCTTCTTCGACGAGCCCCTCGAAGGGCTGGATGCGAGCGCCTCCGTCGGCTTCAAGGCGCTCATCCAATCGCTGGCGCGGGAAGGGAAGGCGATCGTCTATAGCTCCCACATTCTCGATGTCGTCGAGCGCGTGTGCGACCGTGTGATCATCATCGACAAGGGCAAGCTTCTCGTGGATGGCGCCGCCGATGAGTTGGTAGCCCAACATAACGCGGGCACCTTGGAGAAGCTCTTCACCTCGCTCACGGGCGGGGAAGGCCTGGAACAGCGCGCGGAAGCCTTCGCGAAGACGTTCTTGCCGTGATCGATACAGCCGCGCAAGTTCGCACGAGCGCTCCGTCCTCGAGCGCGACCCTTCGCAAGCTGTTCCTGACCCTCTTCCTGCGGGGTCACACCAGCCAGGGCCTCAAGCTACAAACCGCGCCGACCTCGATCGCGCAAAAGCTGGGCCTCGCCCTGTTCATCTATGCCTTCATGGGCCTGTTCACCGCGTTCCTGTGGGGAAACGACACCTTCTTTATCGCAGCTAGCCTCCATGGCCTCACCTTCCTGATGATCGGGATGTTCCTGATCATGAGCGCGGGAGAGTCCCTGTTCAACAAAGAGGAGTCGGAGATCCTGCTGCACCGGCCGGTCGAACCGAGGACCTTGCTGTGGGCGAAGGTGTTCGTTCTGGTCCAGGTCTCAACCTATCTCGCGCTGGCCCTCAACCTGGTCGGGTTTGTGGTCGGCTTTTCCGCTGAAGACGGCAACGGGCTGTTTCCGCTGGCCCACCTCCTCTCGACCGGGGCCGAGGCTCTCTTCTCGGCCGGCTGCATCATCCTCGTTTACCAGCTGTGCCTAAAGTGGTTCGGCCGGCGCCGCCTCGAGAATGCCATGACCCTCATGCAGGTTCTCTGCATGGTCGCGTTCTTCGTCGGTAGCCAACTCTTGCCGCGCTTGATGGTGAACAGCGTAATCGGCGGCTCGCGTTCCTCGGGGCGCTCTTGGTGGCTCGAGGCGATTCCACCCGGTTGGTTCGCGGGCTTCGACGACGCCGTCGCTGGGAGCCACGCCGCGAGTTCCTGGCTCTTGGCCCTCATCGGCTTCGCCGCGACGGCGGCCGTCTGTTGGCTGGCTTTCGTCAAGCTAGCCAAGACCTACGAAAGCGGAGTTCAGGCACTCAACGAGGCGTCGGTAGTCGACGACAACCAATCGCGGCAGTTCGCCTTTCTGGCCTGGATAGCCACAAAATCGCCGGCGCGGTGGTGGCTGCACGACTCGGTCGAGCGCACGTCGTTCAAGTTGACGGCTGCCTACCTGATGCGCGATCGCGAAACCAAACTGCGGGTGTACCCGTCTATCGCCCCCGCGATGATCATGCCGCTCGTCATGGGCCTCAACAACACCGCGTTTCGACGAACGACGCCCCCGATTCCTCGCACCTCGTATCCAGGCTCAGCCCATATGCACGCGGTGACGGATTCTCTCACCGCCCTCACCACGCTCATGCCCTACGCGTTCGCCGGCGCCTTCGCGGGCTTCGTCGCCGCCTCCGCGCTCAACATGCTGAGCTATTCGCAGCAGTGGCGTGCCTCGGAGGCGTTCTATGCCGCCCCAATCCCCGGCCCCTGGCCCTTCCAACGGGGCGCCATGGTTGCCGTTTCGGTCTTCCTGATGACGCCGCTGATCGGTGTTCTAGTGGTGCTCGCGGTGGTGATGCAACAGTTGTCAGCCGTGCCCTTGCTCCTCCCCGGCCTCCTCCTGATCCCGGTCTATTCGTACGTGCCTGCTTTACTTGAAGGGGCTGTCCCGCTTTCAAGGGCTTCAGAGGAGGCCAAGAACGCCACGCGCGGCTGCCTCACCGGGCTCTCGATCATCCCTGCGTTTGTGGTGTCCGGAGGCGCCATTGCGGCGTCGTTGGCCGGATTCCTGCTGCCGGCTCTCTTGGCCGAGGCCGCGCTCGTTGCCCTCTTCGTGTTTGCCGCCCGTCGCCACCTTCAAAGGGCTGGGTGGCGCGTCCGAGACTGAACGGGAAGCTACTTGACGCCGACCATTCGGCTCCCGCCAACCCCGCGCGAGACCAGCTTCAGCTTTGTCGTGGGTCCCGTCAGCTTCCCCGTTGAGTATCTCACCTGCTCGCTCTTCCAAGAGGAGCCGGTCGATACGCCCCCCGAACCGGTTCGCCACTTCTGCTTTGCGGTGAATTCGTCGGCGTGCTTGCCGGGCTTGGCGGTCCAGACGAGCTCCTTGAGCTTGAATCCGACATCCGCCGATTTGGCGCCCTGGCGGGTTAGGTAGCCCACGTATTGGTGGCTCGGAGCGTCCCAACCGACGCGCATTCGCCACATGTTTCCCTTGGTTTCGGATTCCCACTCACCGATCAGCGCCCGTGAGCCGGCAATCGTCCACGTCTTGGCCTTCGGGGCGGGTTGCGAGCCTGGAGCCGCCGTTGCCGGAAGTCCCAGCACGCACAAAGCCAAGCCAATCGAGTTGTACAGCGCTCGTTTCGTACCCATCACGTTCCGCGATTATGCGCCGTATGCCGGCCAGGCGAGCCATGCGGATAGGGGCAACGTAGGCGCATTTAACGCCCGGCGCCCCCCGCACCGGGCTAACCCGCCGCAACCGCGCCGGTGGGCAGTGCTCCCGCGCGGTTATGGTAGATCCGCTCGAAGAGCGGCGCCGCCATCACCGTCGTCACGATCGCCATCAGGATCATGATCGTAAAGAGCTGAACGGTGATCACTTTCTGTTGAAGTCCGATGTTCAGGATGATCAGTTCCATGAGGCCACGGGAGTTCATGAGCGTGCCGATCGCCATCGACTCCCGATGGCTCTCACCCGTCAACCGGGCCGCCGCATAACAGCCGCCGAACTTGCCGAGGATTGCGGCAAAGAGAATCAAGCCCCCGATCGCCCAGAGGGCGGGAGTGTTGAGCGAACCCAGGTGCGTGTTCAGGCCGGAGTACACGAAGAAGAAAGGAAGGAACAAGCCGACGGTTACCGACTCGAGCTTATGCCGCACTTCGACCGCGAACTTCCCGCGCGGCATGGCCGCGCCGATGACGAACGCACCGAAGACCGCGTAGATGCCGACCGCGTCGGTGTACCAGGCGCCCGCGAAGAGGATCAGCAGGACCGTGACCAGCACTCGCTGGCTGAGCTTTCCCTCCTTCTCGACGATCTTTCCAAGCGGCGCCAGCGCCTTCTTGCCAATCGTGAGCATCAGCGCGACGAAGCCCAGCCCGCCGAGGATTGCCCAGGCGGCGATGGAGATCTTTCCCTTCGCGGTGGCAAGCACGATCGCCAGTAACGTCCAAGCGGCTGCGTCGTCGGTTGCTCCCGCACCCAGCGCGAGTGTCCCGAGCGACGTGTTCGCGATTCCGGCTTCGTAGATGATCCGCGCGAGCATCGGAAACGCTGTAATCGACATCGCGGCGCCGAGGTAGAGGGCCTGGTTCGCCGGCGAAATTCCAGGGCCGAACAGATCGCTCCTTCCCTGAAGCACCCCGTAACAAATGAGCACGCCGAGGGCGAAGGGGAACAAGATTCCCGCGACCGAAACCCCGACCGCCCCCTTGATGCGAGTCGAGATCAGCTTCGTGTTGAACTCGAGCCCGATCAGGAACATGTACAGCACGAGGCCGATCTGCGCCACCACGTACAAGATCGACATCGAAGGGTGCTTCCCGGACGTCGGGTCCGCGCCGTGAAGAAACTGCGGGAAGAGATATTGCTGGAGCTTCGGGAAGAACATTCCGAGCAACGACGGGCCTAGCATGACGCCGACGATCATCTCCATCGTCACCTGCGCCTGCATCATGTATCGTCGGCCGAGCCAACCGATGGCGCCGCAGGCGGCAAGCACCACCAGCACCTGGAGCATGAACCGAAGCATGAGGTCGAGATCGGACATCGCCTTAACATCTTACAGCGATGGTGCAAATACCTGGCCTCAAGGAACCGGAACTCGAAATGGCAGGCGGTAAGGTTCCCGGAAGGTGACGATGCAATGAGGATCACAAACGCGGTTGGGCTCGGAATCATGGTTGCGGTGTGCGCTGCGGCCACATTGCTTGCGACGCGTGCGCCGGCGAGGGGGCAGGAACCGGCCTCGAGGCAGCCCGGAAACGGCGTTCAAGTCGAAGCCTACGGCCCCGACGGCAAGGTGCCCGATCCGTGGGGTTGGAAGTCCGGGACCATGTCGATGCAGATCGTGCCCGGCACGGGAGAGTATCTATACATCCGCGACGTCGACTACGGACAGGCACACGACGTCATCGTGCGCAAGGTCCTCGCCGTCATCCATAAGCCCGACCTCATCAAGCTCCGGGTTTCGGCCGAGATGAGCGCGAACGTCGCGACCACGAGCCCGGTAGCCCCGCTTCATTAGCTATGCGAACTCAGCAGATCGGAACGACGCCGCTCGTCTCCACCCGGCTCAGCTACGGCTGCATGCGCGTTGCCGGCACATGGGACTATTCGAAGGTCACACCGGAGAAGATCGCTGCCGGCGAAGAGGCCTGCATCGCCGCCTACGAGGCCGGCTACACCCTCTTCGACCACGCCGACATCTATGGATCGACCGCGTGTGAGGAGATCTTCTCCGGGGTGCTCAAGAAGGTCGGAGGGATGCGCGAGCGGATCCTCATCGCCACGAAGTGTGGAATCCGTCACGATCCCCATCGGTTCGACTTCTCAGCCGAGCACATCTTGCGTTCATGCGACCTCTCGCTGAAGCGCCTGGGGGTCGAAACGATCGACATCTACCAGCTCCACCGTCCCGACATCCTCATGGACCCTTTGGAGGTTGCCGAGGCATTTGCCAAGCTTCACTCGGCGGGCAAGGTTCGGTACTTCGGCGTTTCGAACTTCCTGCCCTCCTTTGTGAGCCTCTTACAGTCGGCATGCCCGTTCCCGCTCGCCGTAAATCAGGTCGAAATCCATCTGGGCCGGCTCGACTGCTTTTACGACGGGACCCTCGACCAGTGCCTCGCATCCAGGATGACTCCGCTCTCCTGGAGCCCGCTAGGCGGCGGTTTCCTCGGAACCGGCGGAGAGGTCCGGAAGGATCACGCCCGACGCGAAGGGTTGGAGAAGCTCACCGCCCTTCTGGACGAGATTGCGAGGGAGCACGGCTCCACCCGAACCGTCGTTTCGCTGGCCTGGCTCCTCAAGCATCCGAGCGGCATCATTCCCATCGTCGGAACCGTCAACCCGGAGCGAATCCGCGAAGCGGCAAAGGCGGACGAGTTGGAGTTGAGCCGGGAGGAGTGGTATCGCATTCTTGTAGCGGCCCGGATGGAGCCGCTCCCGTAGGCCACGGGACCCAATACTTAGGGCATCTTCAGAAAGGCTACGGGTTGAAGGCGTAGACCGTCTTGAACCTAAAGAAGGTCGATGTGCTGGAAACCGGGGTATTAGATTCTTGCGCTCCATAGGGCAAGATGAGTGACCGCCGACCGGCGATTGCAATCCTATGGCCGAAACACCCTCTCGCAACGCATCCCCTCCCCGGGCCCGCAAGCTCCCATGGCGAAAGTGGCTGGGTTGGGGCATCGTCGTCGCCCTTGGCGTGGGCGGCTACGTGTGGTGGACTCGGAGCCATTCCGGTTCCAAGACGGGAAAGATGATCACCGCCAAGGTGTCGCGAGGCGACCTTACCGAGACCATCACCGCGACCGGCAGCGTCGTTGCGCAAACCGGGGCCGAGGTCCACATCGGTTCGCAAATAACCGGCGTCATCAAGCGCCTTTACGCCGACGTCGGGCAGGAAGTCAAAGCGAACGCGGTTATCGCCGAGCTCGACCTTCCGGATCTGACCGCTCAATTGCACCAGGCACAGGCGAGCATGGCGGCGGCCGATGAGAAGGCGAGACAAGCTCAGACCACGCTAGCCCAGACCACCTTGGAAACGATGAGCCAGGTGCGTCTGTCCCAGGCTGCGCTGGAGAGCAGCCGGCAAAAGTATCTCTCGGCGCAAGCAACCGCCAGCCAGAGTGCCGAGACCGTGCCGACCGACGTGCGGAAGGCGGAGAGTGCGCTATCGTCAGCGACCGCGGCTTTGAGCACCGCCAAGTCGAATTTAAACCAGGTTCAGGCGGGCGCGGCGCTCCAGATCGCAACGAGCCAGGCGACCCTCAATTCGGCGAAAGCCAACGCCGCTAAGGCGGATGCCGACCTCGCTCGGAACCAGCAGCTGTACAACCAGCAGTTTCTCTCCGCCTCCGACCTCGACGCGGCGATTGCGACCGCTAAGGTCAATCGCGCGGCGGTGGACTCCGCCCAGCAGAATCTCGGGCTGACCCAACAAAAAGTAGACGCCGACCTTCAAACGGCTAAGGACGGGGTCACCCAGGCCGATCAGAACGTGGTGGGCGCGCGGGCCGCGCTAAAGGCTGCCGTAAGCGAATCGCACAGTGTGACGGCTCGCTCAGCCGACCAAGCGGATGCGCGGGCGGCGATGGTGCAAGCCCAGGCGAGCCTGGAAGTCGCGAAAGCCAACCTCCAGAACGTCACCTTGCGGCGGCAGGATCTCATCCAGGCCCAGGACTCGGCCCGGCAGGCCTCCCAACTGGTTGCGTTCAATCAGGCTCAGGTGAACAAAGCGATCATCAGATCACCCATCAGCGGAACGGTGCTGAATTTGACGGTTCAGCAGGGCGAAACGCTGGCTGCCGGCCTGTCCGCGCCGACGGTCATCGTGGTCGCGGATCTCAATCGACTGGAAGTGGACGCGTTTGTCGATGAGACCGACATCGGCAAGGTGAGGATCGGACAGCCCGTACAGGTGACGGTCGATTCTTTCCCCGACAAGATCGTGAAGGGAACGGTCTTCAAGATCGCTTCCGGATCGACGATTCAGCAAGGCGTCGTCACGTACGACGTATCCGTAAAGCTCGAAAACCCCGGACACCTCCTCAAGCCGGACATGACGGCCTCCGTCACGATCCAGACCGGCAGCCAGCACAACGTGCTCGTCGTTCCATCCGTCGCCGTTCAGGTCGGGGTCCGGAACTCGCGGGTGAACGTTCTAACGGTCGTCAACGGCGAGCAGAAGATCACGCCGGTGATCGTGAAGACGGGCGGAACCGACGGCCTGAACACGCAAATTCTGAGCGGACTCAACGAAGGCGACACGATCGTTGTGGCAGGAGGACCCACACAAGGAGGCGGAGGGCGCGGGCCGGTGAATCCGTTTGGCCCGAGCTCCAGTAAGAAGGGCGGCGGTGGCTGACGCCCCGATGATCCAACTCGCAGACATCCACAAGATCTATGCGATGGGCGATCAGGAAGTGCGCGCGCTCGACGGCGTGACCCTCGAAATCCGGTCGGGTGAGTTCGTCGCGATCATGGGTCCTTCCGGTTCGGGGAAGTCGACGCTGATGCACATCGTCGGGTGCCTCGATGTGCCGTCGAGCGGCTCCTACATGTTCGACGGCATCGAGGTCGCGGATATGGACGAGGTTGAGCTTGCCCACATCCGCAACCAAAAGATCGGGTTCGTGTTCCAAGGCTTCAACCTGCTTGCGCGGACGACCGCGCTCGAAAACGTCGAGCTCCCGATGGTGTACGGGAAATTGCACGACCGACGCGAACGGGCTCTGCGGGCGCTTGAGCGCGTCGGGCTTGCCGACCGTCAAGACCACACATCGGCCGAACTCTCCGGAGGTCAGCAGCAGCGCGTCGCGATCGCTCGAGCGATCGCATCCGAGCCGCGCCTCATTCTCGCCGACGAGCCGACGGGCAACCTCGCCACACTGCAGAGCGAGGAGATCATGCAGATCTTTCAGGAGCTGAACGACGAGGGAAGCACGATCGTGATGGTCACCCATGAGCACGATATCGGACAGCACTGCAAGCGAATGGTCGGAATCCGCGATGGCCATGTGACCGAGGACGAGGCGATAACCGACCGCATACACGCGGTGGACCAGCTCGAGGCGCTTCGACAGGAACGCGAAGAACAAGAGGCCCGGCGAAAAGCAAAGGTTGCCGGATGAGTTGGGCGCAATACCTTCGCTTGGCGATGCGCGGGTTGATCGCCAACAAGATGCGAACGGCATTGACGATGCTCGGCATCATCATCGGGGTTGCCGTGGTCATCATCGTCGTCGCCATCGGCCAAGGCGCCGGCCAACGGGTCCAGGACGCGGTCAACTCGCTGGGAACCAACCTTCTCCAAGTTCGGCCGGGCCAGCCGAAGGTTCGACTCACCGCTGTAACCCGACAGGCTGGCGCGACTTCTGGCACGGCCGCGAGCTCGAACCGAATGACGCTCGAGGACGCGAAGCTGATTGCGAGCAAGTTTTCCGACACAATCGAGGCGGTCGCGCCCCAATCGAGAGGAAACGTTCAGATTCAGCTTGGTAGCTCCGATGCGACGACTTCCGCGATGGGGGTCACCGTGGACTACCCCTACGTCAACAACATCTCAGTCGAGCAGGGACAGTTCTTCAGCGCGACCGACGATGCCGCCAGTCATAAGGTATGCGTCGTTGGCGTCACCGTCGCTCAAAAGCTGACGAATGACTCGACCACCGATCTGACCGGAAGGACGATCTCGATTAACCATCAGGGCTTCTTGGTGATGGGGATGCTAACCCCCAAGGGTGCCGGCGCCTTTGGCCAGGACCAGGATGACGTCATCCTCCTGCCGATCAACACGGCGATGCGGCGCGTCCTCAACAAGACCAACATCGACTTCCTCTCCGTCCGCTGTACGACTCCGGAAATGATGCCGCTGGCCCAGCAGCAGATCGCGCAGTTCTTGCGCAACCGTCACCACATTCCGCCTCCTTATCCCGACAACGACGACTTCCAGATCACGAGTCAGACCGAGATCATGGCTCGGCAAGCCACGGTGACCGACACGATGACCCAGTTGCTCACCGCGGTCGCGATCATCTCCCTTGTGGTGGGCGGCATCGGCATCATGAACATCATGCTCGTCTCCGTCACCGAACGCACCCGGGAGATCGGGATTCGTAAGGCGATCGGGGCCACGCCGCACGACATCCTGATGCAGTTCCTGATCGAGGCCAGCATCATCTCGATGATCGGCGGAATCATCGGCGTGATCGTCGGAATCGCCGGGGCCATTATCTTGGCTAAGTTCGGCGGCTGGAACACGATCGTGAGTCCGGCCGCGGTCGGAATTGCGCTGGTCGTTTCCGCTGCGGTCGGCATCTTCTTCGGTCTATATCCGGCCAACAAAGCGTCCGCGCTCCACCCCATTACGGCTTTGCGCTACGAGTAGGCGCCGGTAACGCCCGTCGCCCGTCGCCTAGCCCAACATCACTCTGAAACTTGGCCCACCGCTGAACTTCAATCCCTTACGCTTCATAACCTCCCGCTTGTCCGAATCGGGCGCGACCACCAAGATGAGCCGGTTCGGCGTGAAGCCGGACTTCGCGGAAAACTTGAGGGTCTTCACGACCGTGGCGCCCGGCGCGATGTCGAAGGCCGTCATCTCGCTCCAAGCGTCGTCAGAGGCGCCGGACATCGCCGCCTTCTCGTTCTTGTCATTGAAAAGCGCGGTCGCGGAGACCCCGGTGATCGCCGGGTACGTGGTTACGCTCGAAACGTTTCCGATCTCCACCGTCGCCTCACACCCGCCCTCTCCCGCCTTCACCTCCTGCACACGCAGGCGCCAAATTCCGTTGGTGAGCCATTCGTTGAGCTTGCCCTCGACAACCGCGGGCGCCGGACCGGAACTCGCCGCGCTGAACGCCACCGATATGTGGTTGCCGCTGCGCGCCACCTGGGCTCCTGCCGCTTTCAACGCGCTGATCGGTACGTAGACCTCGCCTGATTGCATGATCGGCGGCTTGGCGCTCGCCGCGCCGTTGACCGTCAGGCTCAGGTTGCTCGTCAGGCTCGCCGTCACGAGGCAAACGAGACCGGCCGCGGCCGCAACCACTAGAAATCGAACCCGGTGAAGGGAAGGCATATCGGTGTTGAGGGTATCACAGCCGGCTTCTCGGCAAGAATCGCCATTCTGTGCGACACGGCTAGCGCGTGTACTTCCTCGGTAGCTGTTGGGTCGGGGTCTCACCTTCCCAGAAGATGGTTCGAATCCACCAGCGTTTGCCGTCGTTGAAGAGCTGGAAACAGTTGATCCCGCGCTCGAAGGGCTTCTCGCCGGGCGCATGTCGGCTCTCGTAGGTGCTGAAGATTTGTACAAGGTGCGCCCACGCTTCCGTCTTCCGGCTGAGCTCCTTTTCAAAGAAGGGCTCCTTCAGCAGCACGGGATCGCTTTGGCTGATGTACCGGTCGACGGTGAAGTCGGCTTCCCGCGTTGCGCCCGCCCGGGTTTGAAATACCGCGCCCATCAGCGCCCCGGGTGAGAACAGGGAGCGCATCCGGTCCCAATTGCGCTTCTGGCCGGCGGGGCCGGAGATCACGTCGTATACGGCGGCGATGATGTGGTCGACGGAATCGACGTCGGCGGGCGCCGCGACCGGGGCGGAAGCCGGCGTGGTGGCTTGAAGGTTTGGCCCGACGGCCATGGCGAGAATCAAGGGAGCAATCGGCATGGGGAGTAAATTCAATACCCCCGGATCGCCGGACAACGTTCGCAAACATGAAGATCTCCAAGGCGACCGCGAAATATGAAGCCTGGTTGCGCCAGGTGATTCCAGTCGTCGAGCCGGATCTCGACTTCAAACACGAACAGATGCGATCCGGCGCCTTCCCGTTCTTCCGAGCGACGTTCTACCGGTGGCTGCAGCGCTTCAAGGCGGAGGTCGACTCGGAAGGCGCCCCGAAGGTCCTTGCGGTAGGCGACCTGCACGTGGAGAACTTCGGCACCTGGCGCGACGCCGAGGGGCGCCTTGTGTGGGGAATCAACGACTTCGACGAAGCTGGCGAGTTGCCGTACACCCAAGACCTCATTCGTTTGGCCTCGAGCGTGGAGTTGGCGGTGGATGCCGGCCACCTGAGCCTCGAACCTCCCGACGCGTGTCAGGCCATCGTCGAGGGATATCGCGACGCTTTGGAGTCCGCCGGGCGGCCCTTCGTGCTGGAGGCCGACCACGGATGGCTTCGGCGGCTGGCGACCGGAGTCGAACGCGCCCCGGACCGGTTCTGGGCGAAGATGAAGGGGCTGCCGAAGCTCGAGGAAACTCCGGTCGAGGCCGGGTTGGCCGCGCTCCGAGCGTCGCTTGTCCCCCAGCCGGCGGAGTGGGACCTGCGTTCTCGACGCGCCGGGCTTGGCAGCCTGGGCCATCCCCGCTACGTGGCCCTCGTCGAGCTTCGGGGGGCGCCGATCGCACGGGAAGCCAAGCTTCTCGCGCCGAGTTCGATCGACTGGGTCCGTGATCCCGAGAGCTCGCCTCAGACTCCGATTGCCTACCGGCAAGTCGTAACCGGAGCCGTCCGTTCGCCGGATCCGTTCTTGTTGTTCAGTGGGCCATGGGTGGTTCGCAGGTTGGCGCCATCGTGCTCGCGGATCGAGTTGGCCATGCTTCCCGCGGAACGCGAGGAGCTGAAGCTGGTCCGCGCGATGGGCTTCGAGCTCGGGAACGTGCATCTTGGGAGCCCAAAGCGAGTTCGACCGATCCTCAAACACCTCGACAAGCAGGCGAAGAAATGGTTGAGGAAGGCCTCGGAGTCGGTGACAGTAGCCGTGGTGAAGGACTTCGAAACCTTTCGGTCCCCATAGTCGACGTCCTGCTACGCTTGCCGCGCGATCCGGATCATGGCACCCAAACTAGTCTCGACATCCTCGTCCGTCGTCGCCCACGACGAAACGCTGATCCGCATCGCGCGCTTCCCGTGCCACTCGGTTCCCCCACACCAGCACGTCCCGTCGGCCTGAACTCCGGCGATCACCCGCTGCGTCACCTTGTCAGAACCGAACGAAACCAGAACCTGGTTGAGCACCACCTCGTTCAGAACCTCGAAACCGGCATCCGCGAGTCCGGCCGCGAACTTCCGCGCCTGGCGGCAGTGACGCGTGATCAGCTCCGCCAGCCCGTCCCTTCCGAGGGCGCGAACGGCCGCCCAAACCTCGATGCCGCGCGCCCGGCGGGAGGACTCGGGACCGTGATGCATCGGCTCGCGCGCCGAGGAGGTGCTCAGGTACGCCGCGCTGATGCTCATGGCGCCCGTGAGATGCGCCGGCTCCCTAATGAGCGCGACCCCGCAGTCCTGCGGAATGTTCAGCCACTTATGGGCGTCCGCGGCCCAAGAGTCTGCCTCCTCCAGTCCGGCGGCGAGATGGGCGAATTCTGGGGCGACCCGCGCCCAGACGCCAAACGCCCCATCGACGTGTACCCAGGCGTTGTGGCCCTTTGCTACCGCGCAAATCTCGGCAATCGGATCGAACGCGCCCGAGTTCACGTTGCCGGCTTGGGTGCAGAGGATCGCCGGGCGGTCGAGCTTGGGAATCAGGTGCGCTTGAATCCGCCCCTGCTCGTCCGCCGGAACGGTGATCACTCGTTCTCGCCCAAGCCCCAGCATCGCGAGTGCCTTGTACAGGGTGGCGTGCGCCTCGGCGCCGACGACCACGTCGATCTCTGGCGCGCCGAACAGGCCTTTCTCTTCAACGTCCCAGCCCGCTCGCTCGAGTACCGCGTGCCTGGCCGCCGCCAGGCACGTGAAGTTCGCCATCTGGGCGCCGGTGACAAGCGCTCCCCCGCAGGCTTTCGGCAGCCGTAACAAGTCGATGATCCAATCGAGGACGACGTCTTCCACATACGCCGCGACCGGGGACATCACGCGCAGGGTCGCGTTCTGATCCCACGTGTCGGCCAGCCAATGGGCGGCGATCGAAATGGGGAGCGCGCCGCCGATAACGAATCCGAAGTACCGCCCGCCCGTGGTGGCGACGGTGGCCGGGGAACCGACCTCGTCGAGGAGGGCGAGGATTTCGGCCGGAGCTTGCGGCTCTTCCGGCAGCGTGCCGCTCAAGCGCGTCAGCGCTTCAAGCGCGTCGGCGGAGGGAACGACGCTCCGGCGCTTGACACTCTCGGCGTACCGCGTAGCGCGTTCCGCCGCATCCAAGAAGAGATCACGGGTGGGAGATCGAAGGTCCATGGCTCAGTCAAGTGGAGAACCTTCAATCTAGCTGGGGCCCGACCTGAAACGCCTAACACCTGAGATCGAGGAGATCACCCAGATCACAGTTGTGCGTCGCTCCCGACTGACACCTCCTGGGCGGAAGCCTCGAGCCGCCGGGGCTTACTCCGTGAATGGCTGCGGCTTCTCCAGCGAGATGTCCCGAAACTCTACGATTCTCGGCCCCCACGGAACCCTGATCGTGATCTTGTCTCCAACCTTTTCCGGCAATTCGACGCGGTAGCAAACAAGCCGCTTAGCATGCGGACCGGTCACCGGGTGGATGCCGTCCTTGTAATAGCCGAGCCACTTCACCCGGCCCGTTCTGGTTCCGAGTATCCGAAGCCGTTTCGCTTCGTTCTTGTCCGGTAGATGCCCCGTCCAGTACACGTAAAGGGTTCCGTCGGTCGAAACCGACGCCTTCCGAAGCTGAATGCCGCCCTTAGCTTGGATAACGGGCGGCATGAACGGCGGCTCATGCTGCGGATCCGGGTGTCCGCGCCGATCGAACACAATCACGTCGCGTGAGATGCGCGACCTGTAAGAGAAGACGCTGGCATCGACAGTCTCCGGGTACTCGTAGCGGCAGGTTTCGCCGAACCTTGATCGAATCGTGAGGATTCGGCCGGAGCCGGGGTCAGCCTCAACAGTTTCGAGGTCTTTGCCGTACATCAGAAGCACGTAGCGCTGCAAGGTCCTACCGTCAACCTCGACGCGCTCCTGCCGAACCAGATGCGTCCTTCGCGTGTTCATAAAGTCCTCGACCACCATCCGGGGGCGGCTAAACCGCTTCATGCCTTCGAGCATTTGCGGTGTGACATCCCATAACCACGCAAACTGCCTTGCGTTCGGGCCTTTCAAACTGTCCCAATATACAAAGCTGTAAAAGGTCCATTTGTCGCACCGATCCTCAAAGCGGATCCGCCCATCTTCTCCTCTACCCCAGCTGGCCCGCATGACCCCGCTACGCCATAACTCGCCGACGGGCTGGCCGGCCGCGTTGTAAGTGACGCAGTGCACGTTCTCGGCCCCCTCCGTCCGCCGCAACACCTCGGCCCAGGCGTAGCCGCCGCCACGGCGCGAAACTAGCGGCAGCAGGCTTAGACCGACTACGACCGCTGCCGCACCCACCGCCAGCGGCAACTTGGGGGACCTTCGCCTTCGCGATAAGACCCTTTCCAGCCCACGCTGGCGCTGCTCGGGGAAAGGAGCCTCGTCCCGCAGCTCTTGAACGGCAAGGTCAAACTCGAGATGGTTCAGTGACATAGAACTCCTCCTGCTCCAACAGGCGCTTGAGATGGCCGCGCGCCACATGTAGCCGGCTTTTGACCGTCCCTACCGGCGCGTGTTGCACGGACGCGATCTCCTCGATCGAGAACCCTTCCACGTGGTGAAGCAGGAACGCCGCCCGGTGGGCTGGACTCAACTGCGCGAGGGCGGACAGCAACAGCTCGGCATTGGTCGAGCTCTCGACGACGTCGCCCCGTGCGCGCAAGTTGATCGGCAACGGCAGCCAGAGCCTTCGACGCTGCCACCTCCCGAACTCTCTGACCGCGATCGCGTATATCCATGACCGAAGCGCGACTCGGCCATCGAACCGGCCGGCATGCCGAATGACCCGGATCAGGGTCTGTTGGGCCAGATCCTCGGCGTCTTCCGCATGGCGCGTCAGTTGCCGCAGGAACCGGTAGAGGCCGTCGAAGTAGCGGTTGAAGAGCAGCCGGGCTGCCGCCTGGTCATTCTCGGCGAGGGCGGCGGCAAGGGCAAGATCGTCCACAGTTGGCTCGCTCCGATTGCCGGAACAGCATTAATAACCAGGGTACGGGCAAAAGGTTCAGCCCAGCCGAAAAACGGAGGGAATCAGCCGCCGATCGCGCTCATGCCACGAGCCAATACTTTCTGGCCCTCGGCGAGGTAGTGCCGCTCGGGCTTGGTGCGGACCACCGTCTCGAAGAGAGCCGCGATATCGTCGTCCGAGGCGCCCGTCCGCAGGGGCGTCCGCACATCGAGTTCGCCGTCGGCCATCAGGCACGGGCGTAGGAAACCGTCCGAGGTCAAGCGGATTCGATTGCAGTTCGCGCAGAGGTCGTTGGAGATCTGGCTGATGAACCCGACCGTCCCAACTCCTCCCGCCAGGCGATAGGTCCGCGCCGGCCCATTAGTTAACACCGACGCGCTCTCCAACTGGCCGCACTCCGCCTCGATCGAAGCCTTCAGCACGTCGGAGTCGATCCGCATCCGACGCATCTGAAGATCGTCGAGCATCGCTCCCCCACGCGGCGTGGCCAGCAGCGAAGGGCCGCGGAAGACCAGTTCCTTGTCCACGTCCGCGCTCTCGTCCAGGTTCCAGCGAATCGGCATCAGCTCTATAAAGCGCACGTGCACCGGCTCCCGGCGCGTCCACTCCGCGAACGCGGCCGCTTCGTCGTCGTTTACGCCCTTCATCGCCACGCAATTGATCTTCACCGGGGTGAGGCCGCTTTCCAGCGCCGCCTGAATCCCGGACATCACACCCTCCAGGTTCCCGCGACGGGCAATCGCCTGAAACCGGTCTTCGCGAAGCGTGTCGAGGCTCACATTAACCCGGTGCAGCCCCGCTGCCGCCAGGCGTGGTGCGAATTGATCGAGCCCATACCCGTTGGTGGTGAGGCTCAAATCCTCGAATCCAATGGCGCCCAGTTCGGTGACAAAGTCCACCAAGCCGCGCCGGGTCAGTGGCTCGCCGCCCGTGATCCGAACCTTGGTGATCCCCAGCGAGGCGCCGACTCGCGCCAACCGAGCCATCTCCTCGAAGGTAAGGAGGGAACTCGTCGGACAAACTTCCGCCCCCTCCTCCGGCATGCAGTAGACGCAGCGAAAATTGCACCGGTCGGTCACGGAAACGCGAAGGTAGTCGATCCTTCGGTTGAATCCGTCTACTAGGTTATGCATTTTCCTCACCGATGGTCGAAACCGCGCGGGCCGCGATACGTCAGAAAAGGCGGATCCGGCTGGGGACCGCTCATGCTTCATTATGGTTAACACGGTGGCAGTGACAGGGGCATCAGTCGCGCGGAGGGAAATGCTGAGTGATGCCGCGTTGGTCATCCAGGCCCGCGCGGGAGAGTTCGGCGCGTTCGAGGAGCTATTCGAACGCCACCGCGCGCTGGTCTATCGGTTTGCTTATCAGATGGCGGGTCGCCGGGACG
>DATGIR010000077.1:0-2984 GCA_035295605.1 Fimbriimonadaceae bacterium
CCACGTCGTTCAATCGGCGTTTGCGGGAAGGCGGGTGGTCATTTTTTCGGGTGGGACGTTCGACACGACCGAGAAGCTTTTGGACGAAGTGCGCGCGATCGCATCGGGCGGCGGGTTCGGCTCGATCATGGGGCGGAACTCGTTCCAGCGGCCCAAGAAGGAAGGGGTCGAGCTTCTGCGAAAGGTGATCGATATCTACCGAGGCTAGGCGCAGGGCTCGTTCTTGGATTCGAGGTACCCCTCGAGCTCGGAGGGGCTGACGATGACCACGTTGGGCGAGGCGAGGCGGATGAATTCCTCGAACGGCACCTCGCCGACCTCGCCGGTGTCGCGAAACTCATCGTAGAGCGCCCGAAGCACCTGGACTTGGGTGGGCTGCCACGGATAAGCGTCGACCCAAACGCCCGGGGTCGACTCGCCGCTAACGTAGGATACGGCCGCGACGAACCGCTCGCTGCCGGCGCGCAGTTCGTCCTCCGGCGGCTCGATCGACCACGCCCCGTCGAACACGTGGAGCCCCTTCTTGGTGAGGTCCTCGCGCACCTCCTCCAAGGGCGTTTCCGTTCGCGAAAAGAGAATGCGACCCGTCGTCTTCATCACCGAGGAGATTTCGGTGTGCCCGTTCTTGGCGATGAGGTACGCCTCGCGAACCTCGAAGCGCGTCGCCGCCGGTGCGAAGTCTGAATACGGTACGCGGAGCGTCATGGTTGGCCCGTCGGGTCCGTAAGGTTATCACACCCCGGGTTAAACTGGGTTCAAACCCATGTCCGATGCCGCGACCCTCGAGACGCTTCTGCAGGAAGCCAGAACATTTCCGCCCCCCGCCGGCTTCACCGGCCAGGCAAACGCCCCGGACCCCCAGATCTATGCGAATGCGGCGGCGGATCCCGCGGCCTTTTGGGCGCATTGGGCCGACCGGCTCACTTGGTTCGAGCCCTACCAGAAGGTTTGCACGTGGAAGCCGGGCGACGGATCGTTCAAGAACGCCAAGTGGTTCACGGACGGAACGCTGAACGCGACCTATAACTGTGTCGACCGGCATGCCGAGGGCGCCCTGGCGGAGAAGCGGGCGATCGTCTGGGAGGGTGAGCCGGGAGACACCCGGACGCTGACCTACCGTGAGCTGCGCGACGAGGTTGCTAAAACCGCGAACGCGCTGAAGGCGCTTGGGGTCGAAAAGGGCGACCGGGTGAGCATCTATATGCCGATGGTTCCGGAGTTGCCGATCGCGATGTTGGCTTGCGCCCGGCTCGGCGCGGCGCACTCGGTGGTGTTCGGCGGGTTCAGCGCAGAGAGCCTGCAGGAGCGAACGAACGATGCGGCGGCGAAGGTGATCGTCACCGCCGACGGAGGGTGGCGCCGAGGGAGCATCGTCCCCTTGAAGAAGACCGTCGATGAGGCGCTCATGATGGGCTGCCCGACGGTGAGCAACGTGCTCGTGCTGCGGCGGACCGCGCAAGAAGCGCCGATGCAGCCGGGGCGGGACATCTGGTGGCACGACTTGGTGCCTATCCAGTCGACCGACTGTGCCTGCGAGCCGATGGACAGCGAGGATCTGTTGTACATCCTCTACACAAGTGGAAGCACCGGTAAGCCGAAAGGGATCGTCCACACCACCGGCGGCTACCTGGCCGGCTGCTTGGCGACCACGAACTTGATCTTCGACCTCAAGGACGACGACCTCTTCTTCTGCACCGCCGACTGCGGTTGGGTGACCGGGCACAGCTATGTCGTTTACGGTCCGATGGCGAACGGGGCGACGGTGCTGCTTTACGAGGGGGCGCCGGACACCCCGGACAAGGACCGATTCTGGCGGATTATCGAGAAGCACCGGGCAACGATCCTCTATACGGCGCCCACGGCGATCCGGGCGTTCATGAAGTGGGGCGACGAGTTTCCGGCCCGCTGCGATTTGTCATCATTGCGGCTTCTGGGAACCGTAGGTGAGCCGATCAACCCTGAGGCTTGGATTTGGTACCACCTCCACATCGGCCGCGAGAACTGCCCGATCGTCGATACGTGGTGGCAAACTGAAACCGGCGCGATCATGATCTCGCCGTTGCCCGGGATTACCGCGACCAAACCGGGTTCGGCGACCCACGCCTTTCCGGGAATATTCCCGGCGATCGTGGATGAGTACGGTGCGAACCTTACGGACGCGGGAAACCACCCGAGCCACCACTCCCACCGGACCGGCGCCGAACGCACGGAGGTCGGCGGCTACCTGGTCGTCACCCACCCTTGGCCGAGCCTGACACGCGGGATCTTCAACGACCCAGACCGGTTCGAAAAGACGTATTGGAGTCGGTTCCCTGGCCACTACTTCCCCGGCGATGGGGCGAAGGTGGACGAGGAGGGGTACTACTGGCTCCTCGGTCGGGTCGATGACGTGATGCTCGTCGCCGGCCACAACATCTCGACGATGGAGGTCGAGAGCGCGCTGGTCGACCACGAGGGAGTCGCGGAGGCGGCCGTCATAGGCAAGACGCACCCGATCAAGGGGCAGTCGATCGCGGCGTTCGTCATCTTGCGGGCGGGCTATGTCCATGGCGACGGGCTAGTTGAGGAGCTCAAGGCCCACGTGGCGAAGAAGATCGGCGCGATCGCGCGGCCTGACGACGTGTTCCTCTGCGCCGAGCTGCCGAAGACGCGGAGCGGGAAGATCATGCGACGCTTGCTGCGCGACGTGGCGGAGGGGCGGGCGCTCGGCGACACGACGACTTTGGCCGACCCGAACGTGGTTCACGCGCTGAAGGACAAGTACGAAGCGAGCGAGTCGTGAGGGTTGGGATCGGGCCGGCGTGAAGTACGTCAGCCTGTTCATGGACGTCGAGGATCCGATCAATCCCTTGGCGGACGATGCGGCCCGAGATTTCGGGGAGCTTTTTTCCGCGTGCGGAGTGGTTGGCTCGTTTTGCGTGACGGGCGAGAAGTGCCGCAGTCTGGTTTCCCGAGGGCGTCGGGATGTGCTGGATGCGCTGGCG
>DATGIR010000078.1:0-2114 GCA_035295605.1 Fimbriimonadaceae bacterium
CACCTCAAGCGTGCCGTCCTCTCCCGGCTTGGCCGAACCGAGCGGCTCAGCGACGAAGATGCGGGCCTCGAGGACGTCGAGAAGCGCTGTCGGCCGTCGAAGCACGAGCTTCTGGTTCTCGCCCGAGGTAGTGCCGTCAGCATCGGGCGAGGGGAGGTGCCAACGTACGCGCCCGGTCGGCGTGTGCTCGACGCCTTTGGCATCCACGGCGACGTACCAGTTGGTATCCATCACTGAGAGACTGCCACATCGCGGCACAAGAGGAAACGCCCGGGTGAGCGCCAGCGTCTGTTTAGCGGATGAAGGCTGTTGGATGCCCGCGGCAACAGCTCGCGGACAACACACAAAGGCGGCGTTCCCGGCTCTGTCGCAACTATCGAAGCCCGACCATCCCTACACGCGGACGGCTATCCACCGAGCCTGCTGGAGCTCAGGAACGCCTCCTGATTCCCATCGCCGCGTGTCTGGCGCCGCTTCACTCCCGACCCGATCCGCCACTCCCGCCCGCAACGTGGTCGAGTTAGACCATGCCGCTCTTCGCCGCGGCCGTCCTCACGTCGCAAATGCCCGTCGAACCGCCATCGAGGTCGAGCGCACCCTCGACGCGGGCTCCGAAAGGCCTCGAGGCTGGAATCTCGCCGAAACTGCTCAACTACGGCGTTTCTAGCCGGCGGCATCATCCTCGGGGAACGGGCTACTGGCGGCGTGTCCTTCAGTGGCGGGGGCTGACGGACCCGGGCTGCGTCGCTGTCGGTACCAGCGAGTCGATGGCGCGGCGAATCGATCCGGGACGCTCGAGCCACGGAAAGTGCCCGCAGCCCTCCTCGACGATACATCGAGCCCCCGGAATGAGCGCGGCCGATTCGCTTCCGCGATCTATCGGCATCGGGCTTTTCGATCCGAGTACAAATACAGTCGGCACCTGAACCTTAGGCAGCGACTCTTCGAGGGTGCCGCGACCGAAGTGCTCCCAAATCGACTCCCACGTTCCCGAAGAGCACTCAGGTGACATCCTGAGAACGGGCATCGGGGGCGCGGCCTCGGGATTACCAAAATAACCAGACCAGATCAGGGCGAGATGCTCGATCATTTCCGCTGCGCTGAGTTCTTGCTGCGCGTTGAGTTCCGCCAACCGTGCCGCGTACATGGGCAAGCAGCGCTCGACAAGGCAGGCGGAGAACTCGGCTAAGCCCCCGTCCCCGATCGCCCCGAGGGAGTCGATGACCACCAGGCCGGTGAGCCGTTCCTGATGACTGGCGGCGAGATGCATCGCAAGGAACCCTCCCCAGGAGTGTCCGACGATCAGCGCCCGCTCAGCTCCGGCGGCATCGAGCACCGCGAGAGCATCGGCGACGTGGCGCTCGATAGTGAATGGTCCTGAGGTGGTTGAGGGGAACAGGCCACGCTGCTGGTAGCGGATGACGCAGTGACCCTCGGACAGCTCGGAGGCGAGCGGTTCTGTGTAGTCAGAGAGCCCTGGACCCCCGTGCAGCACCAGCAGAGGCGATCCAGCACCGACGATCACAGCCGCGAGTTGGCCCCCGTGAACTTCCACCAGAACTTGGCTCATATCGCCGCCGCTCAATCGGGTGTTGGGTCATGTCTAGCGCAGTGCGACGTGTCTGAGCGGTGTCCTCGGTGCGGCGGAACGGCGCGATCTATCTTACCTTGCCGCTCGTGAAATGAGGGTGCTGCGCGACCGACTGGCTGAGCCCCGACAGAGCGTCCCGGCAAGCGACGATGCTCCACGCGCGAAGGGTATACCGAACGCGTGTTCGACCGCGCACCCGAACGCAGGGGCAGTCAGGGTGGACTGGTTCGAGGCGGACGACAGGGCGGAAGGTTCGCTTGGTCAACCGGTCGCGCCGCTCAAGATCGCAGCCTGAAGGGTCGGCCAACGTTGCTCGGCGCGTAGGAGCAGATCGGCGCCGAGCCGGATCTGGTCGAACGCGCCCCGATCTCCGTCAATGTGGCGACGAATGAAGTACGCGACATGCACCAGCGCGCGCGCCCGTTGGGCGGTGGCGATCACGTCAAGCTCGTTCTCGTTGGGGGACTGTGAGCCGCCGTAGCCGAGCACGATCCGAGCCGCGTCCTCGACCTCGGGAATCAAG
>DATGIR010000079.1:0-3801 GCA_035295605.1 Fimbriimonadaceae bacterium
CCTCGCGTCGATCGAGCCCCTCTCGAAAACCTATCTCCGTAGGCTCGAGTGCCCGGTAACCACGGTCCAGGCGGAACTCGGCCGCCTCTGGCGCGGCGCCCGTTTCTCTCGGGCCGAGCGAATGCTCGCCTACTTGGTTCCAGTTCATCGCCTCGAACAGCCGTGCCTTGTCCAACTGCTTTTGAACGGACAGATCGATCCCGGACCGATCGACCCGTGGTCGAACGCGCCGGCCCCGCTTCGCGGTTTGCTCGAGGCGCTGCCCGTCAGCCATCCGTACCACACCCGCCTCATGGTGAAGACGCTTGCCGAGTGCATCGTCGGGGATCTATCCCACCTGCGGCTCAGGAGCCTTCTCGACGAGCTCATTCGGCGCGCCGCGCGCCTACCCCAGTCGATCGCCGCAGAACTTCAAGCCTTGCGAAGCTCGGTGGGTGAATGGCTCAGTTGGCAAAACTGGAACGCGAAGGTTCTCGCCGCCCTCATTTTGGTTCTCACCCTTGCGAACACCCTGGCGCCGGACCACGCCTTCGCGAAGGGCGCCGCGTCGTTCGGCCACGCGTCGATGGGGCGTTCGGGCTCCTTCGGTCGTTCGGGCAGCTTCGGCCATGCCTCGCCGGTCAACGCGGTTTCCATCCATTCCAGCGGCTTTCGAACTGGATCGTTCGGTCACTCGATCAACGGCCAGCACTACGTGGTTGACATGGAAGGCGACTTCCACCCGACCCACGTCTTCTTCTACAACCACTACGGCGGATACGGCTACGGCTACGGCTACGGTGGCTACAACTACGGATACGGGTATGGAAACGGCTATCCGGCGGGCCGTTCACAACCCCAGCAGCAGGCGCCGGTCGCTCACACGCCGGTATTCGCGGCGGACGACGACATGCTCGTCATGGACAACGGCGACGTCATCGTCACTCTGACGCCGACGTCCTACCTCCTCGTGTCGGACGGCCACATGGAATTGATGGGCGCCTCGAAAACTCCGCTCATCACCCTCGCGCTCGATCAACAGTTCGCCGCCGCCATCCAACAGGAACTCGACGGTCGCATACAGAACGCACGGAACGATCTCAAGCTCCGCCGAGATTGGTTGTCATGGGTCAACTGGACGGCGGCCATTCTTCCCTCAACGCGTGACGACCGGGTCGAGGTTTCGAACCTCGAAGCCTTGATCGAAACGCTCAACAAGGCCAAGAAGGGAATCGGCAATCCGGTCGAGCAGGCGTTTCAGAAACCGGATAACACGACACTGCTCTTCCAAAGTTGCTTCGTCTTCGACTCAGCAGTGCAGTTCCGTATGGCGGACGGCAAGCTCCTGAGCTGGGATGGCTCTAAGCTTTCGGACGCTTCCGGAAAGGTGGTTACCAACACTCCTCCTGAGCTCAAGACGACCTTCAACGCGATCCTCGACAAGCTTTCGACCGATCTGCGGGCCGACCAGCGGGCAAACGATTCGGATCGAACGCAAATCGCCTCCGACGAGCGATCGCTTCAGAGCGACAAGGCCACGTACTCGAATCTCGCGATGAGCTACGGCTACGATTACACCGTCGACTACGGAACCGAGGAGATCCCAGCTTCGCAAGCCATCGCGCTGACGGACAGGGACATTACTCAAAATGCGCTCGACAAGTCCGACAACGAGCGAGAAGCGGCGCAGCTCAAGGACGACGTTCGACGCGTCGACACTGCCCGCACTTGGTTCCGATGATCGAGCTTCGCGAACTTGATTCGTCCTGGGACGCGGAATGGGACAGGTTCGTGGGGGACCATCCGCATTCCGGGTTCATGCAGAGCTCGGCGTGGATGCGCTTCAAATTGGATGAGGGGTATGAAGCTCGGCGCCTCGGCCTGTTTGAAAGCGACCGGCTCATGGGCGGGGCCGTCCTCTTTCGGTATCCGGCGGATCGGATGGGCGGCCTGATTTCCTGCCCGGAGGGCCCCGTTTTGTCGTGGCAAGACGAAGAAACGACCCGGAGCGCGCTCCGGCTCGTTCAAGCGGAGGCCAAGCGCTATGGCGAGCCGGTTGGGGCGGTCGCCTTTCGGATCGAACCACGAATTCCACGCGGCACCCCTCGCGTCCTTCGAAATTGGCGGGGCGCCCCCGTGGACGTGATCCCGATCGACACGCTCCTCATCGACGTCGACCGGCCCGAGAACGACCTGCTCGCGGATATGCACCCGAAGGCCCGCTACAACATCGGGCTCGCCGAGCGGCGGGGGGTTAGCGTCAGGGTCTCCCGAGAGTTCAACGACGTCGCGACGCTGTACGGGCTATTGGAGTCGACCGCGCGGCGACAACGCTTCTTCTGCGAGCCGTACGGCTA
The DNA here is from genome assembly GCA_035295605.1 of Fimbriimonadaceae bacterium. Lineage (GTDB taxonomy): Bacteria > Armatimonadota > Fimbriimonadia > Fimbriimonadales > Fimbriimonadaceae > DAIDHV01. Next base: position 2,337 of record DATGIR010000079.1, read on the forward strand.
CTTCCTGAATCTGGCCGCGTCCCTGTTCCCGGCCGACATGGCCGAAGTTCTCATCGCCGAGATCGAGGATCGCCCCGCGGCGGCCATGCTGCTCGTCCATTGCGGACGTCGCTCGACGTTCATGTACGGCGGTTCGGATCCCGGAGTGAAGCGGCACATGCCGAACCACGCCCTCCAGTGGGCGGCGATACAGCGCTCAGCGGAGCGCGGAGCTGCAGAATATGACTTGTTCGGCTGCGATCCGCATGGCTCGCCGGACCACCCGTACCACGGGTTCTCCCGCTTCAAGCGTCAGCTCGGGGGGAGGATCGCGGCCTTTGCGGGGGCGTACGATCTCATGTTCTACGATCAGTTGGCCGAGCGAATGGTCAGCGAATTGGCGGCGGTTGGTTAAGCTCTGCAGGTGACCGATCCCAATCTTGAGCTCCACGGAATCGACGCGCCTCTCGAGGCGGAGATCGTGCTTCGCGCGGGGCCGTTCGAGGCGATCTTCGAGCCAACCCGCGCCTATTTGCGCAGGGTGCGCATCCACGGCGTCGAATCGGTCAGGGTCGTGTATCTTCATGCGCGAGCGCCGGACTGGAGCACGGTCGTGCCCGCGGTCTCGAACCTAGAGAGCTCGATCGGTCAAGATCGCTTCGAGCTGACCTGGACCGGCCTTCACCGCAAGGGCGAAATTAACTTCGAGTGGAAAGGCACGCTCACGGGTACGGCGGAGGGGATCACCTATCGATGCGAGGGAGTAGCGCTCTCGGAGTTCAAGACCAATCGAACCGGGATGTGCGCACTGATCCCGCGAGAGTTTCAGGGACTACCCGCCACGATTCGCCACCCGGACGAGACCGAGTCGGCGATTACGATGCCGACGACGGTTTCGCCAACCGAACCGGTCCGCCTGGCCCGGAGCATTGAGCTTGGCGGCGTGAAGTTGACGTTCGAAGGGGACGTCTATGGGGCGGAGGACCAGCGGAACTGGAGTGATGCGAGCTTCAAGGCCTACTCCATGCGCGGCCGGGGCGGAGCCGCCTACACCCTGATGAAAGGGGAGAAGCTGACGCATTCTCTCAGGATCGAGGCTTCCAAAACCGAGGCGCCGGGCCCCGCCGCCGTTTCCAAAGCCGGCTCTCCCTTGCTCGGAGCCCGACTCGACAACGATCACGACGATATCGGAAACCTGCCGGTCGATTTCTTCCGCGTCGAACTTCCTGCCGGCGAGGATGAGGCGCGGCACCTGCTCGATCACGCGCGCGGATCCGGGCGCCCGCTTCAGATCGTCGCGCCTCACGGCGGGAAGGCGCCGGACACCCGGGACCACGAGACGCTGATCCTCATGAATGCGAAGGAGCGCCCGAGCAGCTCGACGTCGGCTTGGTTGGGGGCCGGCGCATTCTCCGAGTTCAACATGGGCCGGCACGAAGCGAAGGGATTCGATGGGCTCGAGGTAACCGTCACTCCCCAGGTTCAC
>DATGIR010000080.1:0-4200 GCA_035295605.1 Fimbriimonadaceae bacterium
ACTGTGTCTTCAGCTCCACGAGCTTCTCGACCATCGGCCCCCGCTGCGCCGTAAGCGTTTCATCGTCGTCCGCGGTCACATCTGGCGCCGACCACTGGGAATCGTCGAACCCCGGCTTATCCCACCCGTTTACGCTGACCCGGGCATCGCACTCCTCGCCCATGAGGAGATCGCTGGTCTTGACCGGCCCCGCGCCGGCCTTCCAGCTTCCGTCGGTACGTACAAAGTCGCCGGCCCTGCCGTCCGCGTAGTCGATCTCCAGCATCGCCATACCGAGCGGGTACTTGCCGTATACGGAGTCCCGCCACGCGACGTGCCCGCTAAACCAGCCTGTTCCGAGCCGCATGCCGATGGCATGCTTGCCCGGCTTGACCATATCCGTGACGTCGTAGGTCTGATAGGTCGCCCGCTTGTTGAAGTCGCTCCATCCGGGGGTGAGCTCGCCCTTCCCCACCGGCTTCCCATCGATGCTGACTCGATACAGCCCCCTGGCGGTGGCGTAGAGGCGCGCCCGTGTCACCGGACCCCGGCTAGAAAACTCCTTGCGGAAGTAGGGGCACGGGATGGAAGCCTTGCTGATCCACTGGCCCTGCCACGTCGCCCGGTTGGTGCCTATCTCCCAGGTTGCGGGTTTGCTGGTGGCCGAAGCGCGACCCTCCGCATCCCAAACCGTGACCGTCCAGTAGAGGCGATCGCCCACACCTAGAGGCGCGCCGCCGTACTCGACGCCGACGGTCTCATCGCTCGAGACCTTGCCCGAGTTCCAGACTTCGCCGCTGCCGCCTTTGAGAATGTCGAGGCGCCGCGAGACATGGATCTCGTAGGCAGACTGGCGTTCGTTCGGCTGCTTGGAGGTGACGATCCAGCTCAGGCGTGGTTTAGGCGCATCGATCCCAAGTGGGTCGACGCGGTATTCGCAGCGAAGGTGATCGGGGGTCAAAGCGCCGCCTGCGGCAGCGAGGAGGAGCGTGCAAAGGCTGAGCATGCAGCCCGCAGTGTACTGCTGGGTTGGATGAGTCAGGTGGCGGCCACCCCCGTAACCGCCAACCTAACTCCGAGAAAAGCTCCTAGGCCGATGTGGACAGCTTCGAGGCGGCGGTCACGCCGGCGGCCTGAAGCCAAGCGGAGAGCTGCGACGAGACCGGGTCCGCCGTAACCGAGCTGGTTTGCCCGTTGGAGTGCGCGAACCCGCGGCCGCGATGACCGTGGTGCGCCCGATGGGTCGATCCGGCCGAGGTCGTCGGGCCGGCCGAGGTGACGCCGTTCGGGCTGCCCGGCGCCTTGAGGAACACCGGGTCGGCCACCGGACCGGACTTAGCGGGATCGCTAGCATTCAACACCGCGACCGCCGGGTCATTCGTGACCAAGTTGGAAACGGCGGGATCGTTCGTCGTCAGCGTGGGAGCCGGAGTCGGATGAAAGACCGGATCGGCCACTGGGCCGGACTTCGCGGGATCGCTCGTGTTCAACACGGCGACGGCCGGATCGTTCGTGACCAAGTTGGAGACGGCGGGATCCTTGGTTATCAAATTTGAGACGGCGGGGTCGCTCGTCACGAGGTTGGAGACTGCCGGGTCGTTGGACGTCAGCGAAGTGACGCCGCCGGACGTAAAGGCGATGACCGTCGCGTTCGCGACCGGCAAGGTGACCGCGCCGGGCGCGAGGGGCGCCGAGTTCGAAGCCACGGTCTGACCCTGCGGCGTTGCGATTGCCGGCGCCGTGTTGGCCGCGGTGGTCGTACCGTTCGAGTTCTGTGTGGCGACCTCGCGAAGCATGCTCAATGCGAGCGATGCGTCGCTAGATCCGTAGATGCTGCCTATGCTCATTCCTGCTTTTCCTCCCGATTAGGGCTCATTGCTGGTATCGGTACGTGGTTTCCAGCAACTCCACGAGGTTGAGCTTTTCAGGTTCGAAATGTTAGAGCAAGACTAAAGGTTTAGACCCCCCGTTCGGATTGGTAGCGATGGGTAGCGAACACAGGATGCAAAACGCCCACCACGAATCCATCTGGGTCGAACGTCTGGTTTCGAAATACCCTGACCTCGTTCCTTCCCACACGTAGGTAGGGGGCAGGGCAATACAAGGCCTGCTGCGGTCCCTCGGAGTTCCAGCGTCCGAGGTTGTGTCCATTCACCCATACAAAACCATCGCTCTGATCGCCCTCGTCGACTTTCAAATAGGTGTCCCCAACCTTTGAGAGCGAGAACTCCCCCCGCTGGAGGATCGGCCCGTTAACGAGCGGGGCTCCCATTCGAACTCCGAAGGGCGGCTCCTTGAACATGCGGAATCGGAACCGGTCGGGGTGGTCTAAGTCGAGCGGGTACATCGACCAATCGGTCGCCGGCTCGTTCCCAACCGTTGCCGTCAAGATGCCCTTACGCTCCTTGAGAAGTGCCGTCGAGAAATTGACACGCCCAAGGGACTCGACCACGAGCCACACCGGGTCCGTCGCATCCCCGAAGACCCCTTGAACCTGAGTCGTGGCCTGACCGCTAGCCCGGTCGAGACGGCCATAGCCACACCAGGCTCGATCTTGCAATCCGGATACGTGCAGCGTGCCGTCCTTCGTGGGCCGGTGGTGGAACGAGTAGACGACCACCCCATACGGGTGGTGAAGCTCTTCGAAGCTGAGGGCGTGGTCCGCATGAATCGGCTTTGGCAGCTGCTTCATCAGATCGACGTACTCGCTGAGCCTGATCGACGGGACCGTGATGTGCAGGTTGTCCGCCGGCGGGTCGGGGACCGTCTCGCCCGGATTCAGATGCCGCTTGAACACCTCGCGAAACGCCCAGAACTTCTTGGTCAGCGTCCCGTCTTCGGCGATCGGGGCGTCGTAGTCGTAGCTCGTGGTGTCCGGCTCGAAATGGTTCGGACCGCCCGAGTTGGCGCCCTGCATGTAGCCGAAAGTGGTGCCTCCGTGGGCCATGTAGAGGTTCACGGAGTCGCCGCGCGAGAGCATCCATTCCAGGTCCCGGACCTCTCCCTGGATTCCCGACGTGTGGTGCTGCTCGCCCCAGTGGTCAAACCAGCCGCACCAAAACTCGCCGTTCATCCGCGGACCCGAGGTCCGGAAGGCGACGAGGTTGGCAAATTCGTCCGGAGCACCGCCGCCGAAGTTGATCGCGGCGGGCAGGTCGGGCAGGGTTCCCCCATCCAGCATCGAACGGCCTGAGCCGTCGGCGGTGTACATCTGACAGTCGAAACCGGCGTGCTCGAGCTGCCGGTGGATGGCGGCCATGTAGGCGTGGTCGTTGCCGAAGGAGCCGTACTCATTCTCGACTTGGCAAAGAATGATCGGCCCGCCGCGCTTGATCGTGAGGGGCGCAAGCTCCTTCCCCAAGCGATCCAACCAACGAGCACTGGCGGCCAGAAACTGCGGGTTGTTCTGCCGGATCTGGATTCCCGGGATGTTGGCCAGCCAGTAGGGAAAGCCGCCCCACTCCCACTCGGAGCACACGTACGGCCCGGGGCGCAGGATCACGTTCAGACCTTGCCGCTGCGCCTCGCGAACGTACTCGGCGACATCGTGGTCCCCTTTAAAGTCGAACTTCCCAGGCTCCGGCTCGTGGAAGTTCCAAAAGACGTAAGTGCATATTGTGTTGAGCCCCATCGCCTTGGCCCGCTTCATTCGATCGGCCCAGTAAGCCCTAGGAACGCGCGCGTAGTGCATCTCGCCGGAGCGAACCAGGTACGGCTTGCCGTCCATCAGCCAGCTATCGGGCCCGGGCGAGAATGTGTGACGGGGGGCGTGGCCCGTGGCGAGGCAAAGAGCGAGAGTGAGGCTGGTGAGCATGAATCGTTATCCTTTGACGGCGCCGGCCAGCATCGTCTCGTGGATCTTGTCCTTGAAGACCCAGTAAACCGCGAGAACCGGAAGCATGACGATGACGAGTCCGGCGAACAGTGCGCCCCAATCGCTTTGATACTGCTGGGTGGCGACAAGGTTCGCGATGCCGATGGGGAGAGTGTGGTTTTCCTTGCTCGGCACGAGAACGAGCGCGAGGGCGTACTCGTTCCAAAGCCCGATCGCATTGAAGATCCCGACCACGATGAGCCCCGGCCGTGCAAGCGGCGCCATCACCTTATAGAAGGTTCCGGCAAAGCCGCACCCGTCGATCATCGCTGCCTCGGCAAGCTCGCCGGGAAGCGATTGGTAGAAGCCGCTCATCACGAAGATCGTGAACGGGAGGGAGTAGGCCA
>DATGIR010000081.1:0-3244 GCA_035295605.1 Fimbriimonadaceae bacterium
CCGAGCCGAAATAGAGGCTGCCGGACCCACGGGCAAGTGATCGCGTGAGCCCCCAACGCAGCTCGTGGGGAATCCGCCCAGGCTGTTCCTCCGCTCGCGGGTCGACCTTTGTCCCCTGATACCGGGCGAGGGTGCGCAGCGTACCGACGGCAAGCGTCGGATCGATCAACAGGGCCATCCAGGCGGTGATGAGGCTGTCCCGGCCGAAGAGGGTCATGAACCACGGGGCGCCCGCGGCGACGACGGCTCGTTCGGGATCCTCGGGATCAAAGATGCGGAGGGCACCAAGATCCTCTTCGCCCCTTGCGACCATGCGGTTAAACCCCTCGTGGCCCGACTGGAACTTTGGGGTCGAACGCTTCCATCGCTCCAGCCGGCGAAGCGGGACGGCCGATTCGACGGACTGGCCGCACTGATAGTGGGGCTGAAGTGGACCGTCGTCCATCGCCGGAATGACCTGGAGGCATGAATTCCACTCGCCTCGCGCCGGTACGACAAGCGACACACTCAGGACGCCCTCACTCGCGGCCACGGCCTCCGCGCCGAACTCGACCGTCACCGCCCGGCGAAGGTCTCGCCACTGGTAGTCGTAGGTGAGCCGCGACCCTTCGGTGCGAATCTTTCGCTCGCCCCGGGGAACAATCCGTTGCTCCTTCACCTCGAACAGGTGGGCGAAATCCGCATCAACCAGGAGCGTGACGGTCACCGCGGCCGGCTCGAGCGCAACGTTGCGCAACATCAGGTCCTCGCGCATGCCCCGCCCGACGTAGCGATGGCGGAACACAAGCAGGGTGGAATCCGACCGGCCGGGGAGGGGCTGAGCCCGACCGAGGATGCCTCCCGAAAACGGGGTGGACGGCAGTACCGAGAGATGCTGCACCGGAGACTCGTTGATCAGCAGCTCGAACTGCGAGAGAAAGCGCGTGTCCCGGTCAAACAGGCCCTGCACCGTGCCCGGATTGATGTCGCCGTTGATACTCGAGATGCAGAACGAATCCCCTTCGACCAGCACGAAGGGTGCAACGGTCCGGTCGCCGGGGTCGGCGGCGGTCTCGCCGAAGGACCAAGTGCCGACCATGATGGCCCAGCCTACGGATCGATCGTTGGTGAGCGCGCGATGAGGGGCCCCTCAGGGGACCCCTCATCACTCGACTGTTCAGTTTTCCGGGCCCACGGTCGACGTCCGAGGCGAACCGCGTCGCGGTCGGGGAGTCATGACAGAGGCCTGGAGCGCCTCCCCACGATGCAGAGCAACGCAGCCGGGGGGTGCCCGCTGGCTCCGGTGCACGAGTCCAAAGAGCGGTGCGTCGTAACGACCGGCCGGGGCCTGCTCAGGTGAAAGCGAGTGCCCCGGAGCGCCGAGGCGGCGATCGCTCCAACTTCCGTCTCACCAAGGGAAACCTCCTTTGCCGGAGCTTCCACTGCTGGTAGTGCCTACCTGAATTGATATCCCTGAACGGGTTCCTCGGCAAGACCCTTCTTTGCCGCAATGACCTCGCGATACAGCGCAACGTGGTCGGCGGCCATCCGATCCATCGAGAAGCGTTCCTTTGCGATCGACCGGCAAACCGCCCGGTCAATACCGCCCACGAGGGCCAGCGCCTCAGCGAGTTGCGCCGGGCGCTCACACAGGTAACCGCTCAGGCCGTGATCGATGATCTCCGGAGCGGCCCCCTGGCCCATCGCGATCACCGGCGTACCGCACGCCAGCGCTTCGATCATCACCAGACCGAACGGTTCGGGCCAGCGGATCGGGTTCAGCAGGCAACGGGCAGCGGCGAGCAGTTCCAGTTTCCGCGCACCGCCGATCTCGCCGATGTACTCCACGCCATCGCCGAGCAAGGGAACAACCTCCTCGCGGTAAAACGCGATCTCGCGTTCGTCACGCATCTTCGCGGCGATGAGCAGCGGGACGCCGGCCGCCCGAGCCGCGTCGATGGCGAGGTCGACACCCTTGTCGGGGTCCATCCGCCCGAGGAAGAGTGCATAGCCGCCATCCCCCGCGCCCTCAGGGAAGGCCGCAACGTCAAGGCCGTGATGAATCACCTTGGCGATCGGTACTCCCGCCGCGGTCGAGGCTTGGTGACGCGAGATGGCAACGACCGGTAGCTGGCCAGCAATCGCCCGGTAGTGCGCGAGAGCGGCACCGCCGAATCGACCGTGATTCGTCGTGACGACCGGCAGGTCGGGATACCTCAAGGCGTGCACCGGTCCCGCGATGGTGTGGTCATGGACCACGTCGCAGTTCGCCAACTCCTCGTATGCGGCAATCACGTGATCAAGTTCGTGACGCTCAGAGGCGGCGCCGGCCTCCCAAATCCACGCGGCTCGTTCGTGCACCCACGAAGTGGTGACCGGGCAGGCGCTGTCGCCGGTTGCGAAGAGGACCACGTCATGTCCGGCCGCCTCGAGGCCGCGTGCCAGCGCATCGAGCATGGTCTCCGTGCCGCCGTACGTCGGCGGAGGCACCGGGGCCCATGGTGGAGCGATGATGCCTATCCGCACAGCTCACCTCCGCGCTGGCTTCGTCTTAACCAGGACGGGCAAACTTCGTAATCGCTTCACGGCATCGCGCCGGGAGCGGTTGCGGAGCGTGTCCGCACCTTGCTGTGAACCTACCACGACTTGTCCTTTGTTAATCCTGGATGGACGGCGGCGGCTTGTTCATCCAGAGCAACGGCGTGGTGACTGTCGAGGCGGACGGGAGCACCTTCAGCAACACCCGTGTCGTCGCTGCCGGACCGGTCCACCGGCCCCCTCGACTACCGGCCCCTCGACTACCGGCCCCTCGACGATTGCTACCCCTCGTCCGCTCGGCAGGCGCCACCCGCGAAGCTGGGCGATGAGTGCGCCGCCGGCGAGCAGGATCAGTAGGCGTGCGGCTACGGAGCGGCGGAGCCGCCAAAAACCGATCAGGCCCGCCGCGGTGACGACGTAGAAGACCGGCATCATGACGCGCCGCACGCTGAGGCTGCGGCCGTCGAGGCGTTCGCCGATGGCGTTCGACCTCCGGTCAAGCTCAAAGAAGCTCAAGGCCCCTGCACGGCCGTATGCGTCAAGGTCCGGCTTCAACCTGCCTCATCGAACTGGGCAAGCCGGAAGTACCAGGTATCGAACGACTTGTTGTAGACCGGATCGAGAAAGAGCTGATGCGACCACGAGGAGAAACCCCTGCCCGCTCGTCCAGGTGAGGCACAGGAGGGCCAGCACGACCCCGAGGAGCAAGCAAAGCCCGCGATGCCGT
>DATGIR010000082.1:0-9476 GCA_035295605.1 Fimbriimonadaceae bacterium
TGTTGGTTCGCGTAGGCTCGATTTCAGGGCAGGGCTCCAAGGAGGAGTGGTGGTCGTACCGGCTCGCCGACGGCCGGGCCATCGAGAGAACCGATATTGCCCGCGCCCTCAAGGTCGACCGAGTCACGACGGTGCTCCCGCTGCCCGGCACCCAACTCCTGCTGGTGGACGGGTTCCGATTCGACTCCGTCTGGACGAAAGAGACGGAAATCGTCACGCTCTTGGACCCCGAGAACCGGTCCGTTTGGAATCGCGAAGCGGCATTCACCTTGAGTCGCAAAAACAACGATGAGGAACCTAACGTGAAGCTCGGGAAGGGGCCGGGAGAGTTCGCGGTCCGCGTGACCGGCAGCAAGGAGGTTGTCCACTACCGCGCCTCCCAGGCGCTTCTCGGTTGGACGGTCACGCGCACCGGCGCCGAGCCATTCGTTCCTGCCGCGCCTGCGGTGACCCACTCGGCGCCAACGCCGCCGATTCCGAGCATCTCGCTGCCGCTCATGCGTAAGTGGACGATTCCGCTGAACGTCAAGGCGGTGAGCCCGTTTGCGGACGTCGAGGCCTTCGACTTCGTTGGAGCAGACGGGATCGCGGCGGTGCGGGAGGGCGACAAGCCGGCCATCCTCGTGTGCCGCACGAACGGGAAGATCGAGCGAGAGATTCCGATTCCCGCCGTCAAGAGCGAGTCTCGGCATGGGTCTTTCGTGGCATGGACGGGCGGGGCGCGCTTGATCCTCGTCGAGTGCGACGACCAGAGACCCGCCTGGTGCAAGGCGTTTGCGGTCGATCTCAAATCGGGAGTTCTGCGTGGGCTAGCAAAGTTCAAGGGGCCGCCCGTGGGCGCGGTGGTCGGCTTCCAAGATGGCCGGTTCGCCGTCATTCCGTCCGAGCTTGCCTCGATGGAGTCGTCGGCGAAACCCCGAATCTGCCGCCCCGACGGCTCGACCGAGCGAACCCTCGACGTACCGACCGGCGACATTGGCTCGCATGACTTGGCCGGCGCCGACGCCGACACGCACGGTCACCTGGTCCTCTTCGAACGCTACGTGGGAACGTTCGTCTTCGGCCTCGACGGAAAGCTCGTCAAGCACATCCCGCTGGCCGCCGGCCCGACGGATGATCCCATCTACTACACCGGTATCTGTGCCCTTCCCGACGGCCGTTTCGTCCTCAGCGCGTTCTCGGACGGGCCGACTTTCGCGCTTGGCGACGGCAGCGGAAAGCCCGGGACGCAACGCTCCATCAAGTTCGCGGACGGAAAGCGGTTCGAATACGTCTCGTGCCTCAAATCGGACTCGTCCGGACACCTCTGGGCCTCCGATCGTCACGGGCTCTATCGAGTGAACGAGGCGGGCCGAGTGGTAGCGAGGGTCGGAAGGACGCCCGAAACGCGCGGGCTCGGCCGCATCGCCCGGCTGGCGGTGAAACCGGACGGCGGGGTGATCGCCCTCGACGAGCAGACGGCGGCGGTCAGCTTCTTCGATGCGGGAGGACGGCTCGCGAGCCTGGGGACACCCTTGAAGTCCGACTTTGAGGCGCGGCCGCCCGAGTACGGCGAGTTGCATGTAGCCCGGTCCGGCGACGTGTATCTCGGGTTTCCCACGAGGGAGCTCCACTTCGCGCCGGACGGCCGGCGACTGGGCTGGGTTGCGAACGGCAGCGAGCACCCGGCATCGGTCGGCCACGTGGAGCCGACCTGGCACTGGTTCAACGAGAACCTGCTGGACCGAGCGGGCCACGTTCGCCTGACCCTCAATCGGTGGCCGGACCAGATGTGGATGCTCGCCGGGCCCTCCTGCTCGGCGCCGGACGGTTCGCTGATGGCCTTCGGAACCACGGGGCCGCGGTACGTGCGCCGAGGTGAAATGCGGTTAGCGTTTTTCAGCGCCATCGGCAAGCCCGAGGGGATGACCCCGCTGCCGGCGGCGGTTAACGCGGCCTACGGAGCCGCGTACGACGGGCGGATGGCCTATTTCTTCGATAGGGGCTCGGTCGTCGCCGTAGCCAAGAAGGGCGTCGCGGTTTGGAGGTTCAAGCTGCCGAAGCCGGACCCCGACTATTGGGAACTCTTCCCGTCCCGCGGCGGCATCGCCGCATTCGACGGCCGCCGAACGATCTACTGGTTCAAAACACCGCGGTAGACGCGCCGCTGAGAGCCCTTCAAGCGCCGCGATCTGGCTACAATGCGTGCATCCCTCCATGGTGGTTCGAACGATGAAAACTGCAACCCTCTCGCTTCTTGGTTCGCTGGCCGTGTTGTCGGCGACCGCGCCCGCCGACATGTACATGCACTACCCGCGCGGCAGCAACGACCGGACCTTAGGCGCGCTCACCACCCAGTTCAAGTCCAGCGGACTTGCTCCCACCGAGCTTGCGAGTCATGCCCTCGAGAAGGGCCATCACAAGTGGGGCGAGGTGACTGTCACGATCGTCGGCGGCTCGCGGGCCATCAGCAGCGACTCGATCGCCGCGATCGAATCCGCCTACAAGCAGAAGTCGAAGATCAACCTGCCGTTCTCGGAAGTCCAGATCGGGAAGAATGGGTCGCGCAAGGTGATCTACCGCTGGAACTTCCAGGGCGTGACGATCGAGAGCGCCAAAGCGGGCAAGGACGGCGCCGATCCCGCCCTGACGTTCACCTTCAAGTTCAAGCGGGTGACGTGCACGCACGTGGCAAGCAAGCAGACGGTTACGGATAGTTGGTCGTGAGGTCGGGCGCTTGCGTGCAATGATCTGCACATGAGCGACGCGGAACATATCCTCAATCGGCTCGAATCCGGACGGCGGTCATACCGGACAGCCTTTCTCTTCGCCCTCGCCGGGCTCACCACGCTTGTAGCCGCCAGTGTCCACTGGGGCATCGACAACGTGATTCGGACGAAAGGCATGAACGTCGTGAGCGACGGCAACACGCTGGCGGTGGCCGCGATCTACGACCACAAGATCGTGTTCGGCACGGTGAAGGGGGGCGACAACCTCGTGAGCGCCGGCGAAGGGCCGACGGGAGCGGGGACGCTGGTTCTTTCCGCGGCAGCCGGCAAGAAAGTGGTGGCGCTCGGAACCGTCAAGAATGGCGGCGGCTCGCTGGGTGTCAACGGACCGGATGGAGTGGAGATCGCCAACGCGAGTCCGAACACCACGAACGCCGGGTCGCTCTTTATCGATAACGCCGCCGGCACGCTGATCGGCGAGATCAACGGCGACAAGGTCAACGGCGGCGCCATCGTCGTCCACGACGCGAAGGGGGCGGAGACCGCCCGGGTGCACCAATGAGTTTCAACCACGATTCCGAGATGCTTCCCCGACTGCGGAAGCTCGAGCGCTCCCAGAACCGCTACAAGGCGGCGTTCATCGTCACCGCGGCGATCGCCGTGTTCCTCTGCGCCATCGGCGCCCGCAAGCATGCCGACGATACGCTTCAGGCGAAGTCGTTCGAGATCGTCAACGACGACGGAAAGGTGCTTGCCCGCTTCTCGAGCGTCAACGGCAAAGGCGAGTTTCGCAGCTACCGCGCGGACGGCAACCCCCTCGTGAGCCTCTACTCCAGCACCGATAACAGCGGACGCGTCGAGCTCTACAATGCGGACGGGAGGTCGGTTATCACCTTATCGACCGCGACCTCGGGCTCCGGAATTATTTCGGTGAACACCGGCAGCGGTGAGCGGTCGATCGTGCTTGGGAGCACGCCGAGCAACAACGGCGGGGTTTGGATCTACAACGCGGACGGCAAACGCATCGCGACCATCTCGACCGCCTCCGGGACCTCCGACGGGCTCGCGGAAACCTACGACGCGAGCGGTACGCGGACGGGGCATCTTCCGTAGGGGTGGTCGGGGACACCGGCTGAAGCCGGTGCCACACCACACCGGCTGAAGCCGGTGCCACACGCAGGTGGCACAAGGCGAGCGAGACGGTATCGTAACAAAGCACAGGAGGAGTGATGCTAAACAGGTTTGCAATGGCGCTCGTGTTGGCAGCCGGGCTGACGCTCGCAGGCTGCGGCAGCGGAACGAGCGAGTCATCGACGACGGGGACTACGGGCACGACGGCCAGTGGCGGGGGCGCCGGAAAGAGCGGCGGCAAGACGTACAAGGTGACCGTGATTCCGAAGGGTATGTCCCACGAGTTCTGGAAGACGATTCACGCGGGGGCCAACGATGCCGCCGCCGAATTCGGCGCCGAGATCACGTTCAAGGGACCCGCCAACGAAGGCGACCGCCAGGCTCAGATCGACATCGTCGACAACACGGTCTCGGCGGGAACCGACGCGATCGTCCTGGCTCCGCTCGATGCGGACGGACTCAAGAAGCCGGTCGATAATGCGATCTCCAAGAAGATCCCGGTTGTGATCATCGACTCGGCTCTCAACGGTTCCGGCTTTGCCAGCTTCGTCGCCACCGACAACGAGAAGGGGGGCGCGATGGCGGCCGACGAGATGATCAAGCGGCTGAATGGGAAGGGCAAGATCGTCGTCCTCAAATATGCCATCGGCTCGGCCAGCACCGAGGCGCGCGAGAAGGGCTTCGAGGATGAGATCAAGGCCAAGGGTTCCGGCATCCAGATCGTCAGCGACAACCAGTACGCCGGCGACACCGCCGACAAGGCTCAGAAGAAGAGCGAAGACATGCTCGCGACGTTGAAGGGTCCGGACGGCAAGCTCACGATCGACGGAATCTTCTGTCCGAACGAGTCGTCCACGGTCGGCATGCTCGCCACCCTCCGCGCGCACAGCTGGAACGGCAAGGTCCACTTCATCGGCTTCGACTCGTCCGAGAAGGAGGTCGAGGGGCTCAAGGCGGGGGATATCGACGCGACCGTCGTCCAGAACCCGTACAAGATCGGCTACGAGGGCGTCCACGAGGCCATCAAGGCGCTCAAGGGTGAGAAGAACGAGGCTCGAGTCGATACCGGCGCCACGCTCATCACCAAAGAGACGATGGACTCTCCGGAGAACCAGAAGCTCCTGAAGCCCAAGCAGGTCTAGCCGACCGGATGACCACCCCCGAGGCGCCGATGGTGGCGATGCGTGGGATCGTCCAACGCTTCGGCGCGACCGTCGCATTGGCCGGCGTGGACTTCGAGGCACATGCCGGCGAAGTCCACGCCATCGTGGGCGAAAACGGTTCCGGGAAGAGCACGCTCATGCGCGTGCTGGCGGGAACGATGCGGCCGGACGAGGGTTCGATGGAACTCGAAGGCAGGCCCTTCGCGCCCCACTCGCCGGCCGAGGCCCGCGTGGCCGGCGTCGCGATGATCCACCAGGAGCTTACGATCGTGGCCCACGAATCGGTGCTGGGAAACGTCCTCCTCGGCATCGAGCCGACCCGGTTCGGCTGGCTCCGCCGGTCCCAAATGGAAGCCCTCGCCCGTCCCACGCTGAGCGCGCTCGGCCTCGGCGACGTGCCCCTCGATATGCCGGCGGGGCGGCTCCCGATCGCGGCTCAACAACTGGTCGAGATTGCTCGCGCCCTCGTCACCAAGTCCAAGGTGGTCATTCTCGACGAGCCGACGAGCAGCTTGACCGAGGTGGATGTCAAGCGGCTGTTCGAGGTGATGCGGGAGCTCAAGGCGCGGGGCCATGCGCTCATCTACATCTCCCACTTTTTGAACGAAGTGCGCGCGATCGCCGACACCATGACCGTCCTTCGGGACGGAACCAAGGTGGGCGAGCGTCCGGTCGCCGGCGTGACCGACGACGAGATCGTTTCGATGATGGTGGGGCGGGAGATCGGGGATCTCTATCCCCGGCGCCCTCACACCCCCGGCGAGGCGATCCTCCGCATCGATGGGCTGGCGGGCACGAAATCGCCGGTCGAGGCGACCCTCGAAGTCTGCCGCGGCGAGGTCGTCGGGATCGCCGGCCTGAACGGCTCGGGCCGCTCCGAGCTGCTGCGGACCATCTTCGGGCTGGACCAGGTTCGACGGGGGCAGATTCGGGTCGGCTCGTTCTCCGGCGCCGCAACGCCCCATCGGCGCTGGGCCGAAGGCGTCGGAATGCTCAGCGAGGACCGAAAGGCGGAAGGATTGGCGGTGGGGCTCTCCATCGCGGAGAACACCTGCCTCGCCTCACTCCGCAGCCCGTTCGTCTCGCCGGCCCGGCAGTTGGCGGCCGGCCAGGTGGGGATCGACCGACTCTCAATCCGCGCTCGGGGGCCCGGCCAGCGGGTGAGCGAACTGAGCGGGGGGAACCAGCAAAAGGTGGCGCTGGCCCGGATGCTTCATCACGGGGTCGACCTCATGCTTCTCGACGAGCCGACGCGCGGCATCGACGTGGGGAGCAAGGAGCAGATCTACCGGCTCATCGACGAGGCCGCGCTTTCGGGACAGGCCGTTCTCGTCGTCAGCAGCTATCTGCCCGAGCTTCTCGGCGTGTGCGACCGGATCGCGGTCATGCATCGCGGCCGCCTGGGCCCGGCGCGGCCGGTCGCCGGGTTGACCCAAGAATCTGTGATGCGCGAGGCGGTGGGGGCATGAAGTCCTCGTTCAACCTGATCGGCCTCGTCATCGCGCTCGTAGTCGTGTTCACCACGTTCGGGGTGCTGATCCCGGGCGGAAGCTTCTTCCATCTCGACAATCTGGAGCTGATGCTTAGGCAGAGCAGCATCATCGGCCTCTCCGCGCTCGGGATGACGTTTGTGATCATCGGCGGCGGCATCGACCTGAGCGTCGGTTCGATCACCGCGTTCTCGAGCGTCGTCGTCGCCTGGATGCTGCTTCGCGACTACTCGCCCTGGGTCGCCTTCGTCGGGGCGATTTTAACCGGTACCGTCTCCGGAATCCTGAACGGGCTGCTCGTCACCCGGCTTAAGGTTGGGCCCTTCATCGTCACGCTCGGCACGATGCTGATCGTTCGGGCGGTAGGCAAGGGGCTCGCCAACAACACGTCGATCACGCCGAAGCACGAGACGTGGCTGGGCAAGCTCATCGATCCGCTCAAGGAGCCGGATCGATGGCACGTGCTGCCCTGGGGGGTTTGGTGGCTGATCTTCCTTGCGGTGGCGATGGGACTGGTGCTTCGCTACACGCGGTTCGGCCGGCACGTGGTGGCTATCGGTTCCAACGAGGCGGCGGCGCGCCTTTGCGGGGTCCCCATCGATCGGGTGAAGCTGGCAATGTACGCCCTGAACGGGGCGTTTTGCGGTCTCGCCGGGATTCTGCTGTTTGCCAAGCTTGGACAGGCCGACCCGACGTCGGCCTCAGGCATGGAGCTCGAAGTGATCGCCGCCGTCGTGATCGGCGGCGCCAGCCTCTCGGGCGGGGAAGGCACCATCCTGGGCACGCTGATCGGGGCGATGATCATGCAGACGATCAAGAGCGGCGGCGCCCAGAAGGGGTGGTCGGACTGGGTGCAGGAGATCGTGACCGGCGTGATCATCGTGCTCGCGGTGGCCCTCGACCGGTGGAGGGTGAGACGGGCGGCCGAGAAGGGGTGACGGGGATCGGGGATTGGGGATTAGGGATTAGGGATTGGGGATCGTGCGGCACCGGCTTCAGCCGGTGGTCGTGAATCGGGGACCCGGGGCGCCTAACGCAAAGCGGCTCGGTCCGGCAGAGCCGGACCGAGCCGTAAGTGAGTTGGTCTAGGGCTTAGCGTCCGCCGCCGCCGCCACCGCCACCTGCCGGTCGGCGCATGCCGCCACCGAAGTAGTTGCGGATGTTGGGATCGGGCGTGAAGTTGGCGCCGGCCACCAGCTTGTCAAACGAGCTCTTATGGTCGGGCGTGATTGCGCCGAGGAGGCTGTCGTTGAGGGTCTGGGTGTTCTTGGCGCGAGCCTCGTTGGCCGCCTGCTGGTCCATCGAGCCGTCCTGAACCTTCTGCCGAAGCTCGGCGTTGGCCTTGTTGGCTTCTTCGACCAGAGTCTTGATCTTGCCCTTCTCATCGTCGCCGAGGCCCAGTGCGGCCTGAACGTCCGGATTCTCGAGGGCTTGCCCTTTTGCGAGCAGCGCCAAGATACCGAGGAGCTGCGTCTTCTGGTCGGAAGTGAGGATCCCGCCGACCGCGGCCACGAAATCTTCGCCGGCCTTCGTCGCTGCGGCCCGGTCGCCCTGGGCAGCTTGAAAAGCGTCGGCGCGGGCCTTCACGGCGGCCTCGAGCTTGGTCTTTTGGTCGTCGCTGATCTTCAGCGCCGCCTGGACGTCGGCGTGGTTAAGCGCCGCATACTGCATGCCGGCTCGGCCGTACGCCGCGCCGCCACCGCCGCGACCCTGACCGCGGCCACCACCGCCGCCGGTCCCGGCCTGGGAAAAGGCGAACGCTCCCAAGGCGAGCGTAAGCATCAATACTGAAATGAGTTTTTTCATAGTTCTCCGAAATCCCGTAGGTTGGTCTGAATACTAGGAATATAACCGGCTTGTCGCTGAATTAAAGCTTTTCCCAGGACTCGCTGAGCGCATTCTCACCAAGGCTTCATGAAGTCGTAAAGAAGGGCCGGGGGCCGTCCCGTTGCGTGCGTCACCTCTCCCTGCGGGAGAGGTCCGCGAAGCGGGGTGAGGGCGTAGGGCGGCCTCCTCCCTCGCCGCTTCGCGGCGAGTACTCCCCCCGGAGGGGGGAGAGACGCGAGCAGCAGGCGCCCTCCCTTCGCGTCGCTTCGCTCGGCTAGTCCCCCCGGAGGGGGGACAGAATCCGGACACGAGTCCCCCCGGAGGGGGGAGAAACGCTTAGCCGCCGCCGCCGCGGCGGCCGGGGCCGCCGAACAGAGGCTCATTCGGGTCGAGGGTGAAGGGCGCGCCGCCCATATCCTTGAGCTGCTTTCGCTGGTCGTCGGTCATCACCTTGTCCAGCGCCGTCTTCAGCGCGTCGCCGTTCTTCTGAAACATCGGGCCGGCTTCCTGGAACGTGATCTCCTGGTCGCGAACCTTCTGCATGATCGAGTTGTTCGCGTCCTGCTGCTTCTGCTGCAGGTCCTTGATCTGCTTGATCTGGTCGTCGCTCAGCTTGAGCGCCTTCTGCGTATCCGGATCGGTGAGCACGTTCGCGCCCTGAATCTGGATGAAGATCTCGCGCAGACGCTTCGTCTGATCGTCGTTGAGAATTCCCTTGACCGATGCCGCGTAGGCGTCGCCCGCCTTCTTCATCGCGGCCTGCATCGCCTGTTGGTCGCCCTGGGAGTCCTGGAACGCCTGCCGCATCGAGTCGCGCATGTCCTGTTGCGCGGCGGCCAGCTTGGAGCTTTGCTCGTCGGTCAGCTTCAGCTCTTTCCCGACGTCCTTGCGGTTGACGTACATCATCGCCGTCGGCTGGAATCCGCCCATCCGGAATTGCGCCGAGCCGAAGGCGGCCAAGGCCGCCAGTAGGATCCCTATCAGTGCTGCTTTCCTCATGAATTACCTCCCGCGGTCTGTCCGCTCTGACCATGACCGGTTCCGTGCGAATCGGTCGGCTTCGCCGGCGGATTCGATGTCTTGCCGTCACCGGAAACGGTACCCGTCTTGAGCACGTCCTTGACCGTATTCTGCGTTCGCGGCGTCGCCTGCTGAAT
>DATGIR010000083.1:0-2851 GCA_035295605.1 Fimbriimonadaceae bacterium
GTTCGCCGTGCGCCAGGGACTTCGCAAGCACGGGCGGCTCGGCCCTTCCGCGCTCTTTCTCGCTGGACTTCTCAGTATCGTGCTCGGCCATTTCGTGCTCGGTCACGAATCCGTGCTTGGAACCATCCTTTCCGTAGCTGGCGGACTCTCGCTCGTCACCTTTCATGTCCTCAACCGACGGGTGCAGAGCACGTCGGCCCCGTCGGCTACCCCCTCGTTTGAAGTCGGCAACCTCGCCAAATAACCGGGTTCTCGTTAGCATCGATATGGAATGTCGCAGCTATCCCGAATGCGGGCCTTCAGGGGCGATGGATTATGGTCAAGAGAGGATTTACGCTGGTGGAGATGATGATCGTGGTGCTGGTCATCGGCATCCTGGTTGCAATCGCCGTTCCCAACTTCTTTAGAGCCCGGGGAACCGCACGTCTCCAGAAGATCGTCGCCAACCTTCGCGCCATCGACACGGCCGTTCAAGAATGGGCGATGACCGAGAACAAGATCATCGGTGCGCCCGTGCTCCGGTCGAACCTCGACGGCACCGGCGGCACCGCACCGTATCTCGGCTGGCCCAAGGACCCGATCGCAGGAACCTACGCGGTGACCGTCGTCGGAGCTCCGGCGACGTTCGACGGCGGCTCGCTGGGCCCGATGAGCGGGGACGAGTGGCGCACGACTTGCTCGACCGATCCGAGCGTTTGCGGCCTCTAGTAACGGGACGCGCGCAAAAACCTAGCAATGGTTCGTGCAGTTCGGCTCGAACTCGGTGGAAACAGCCATCTGACGGGAGAAACTGCCCGGGAGGATTAGTCAAATGAAGCGCAACCACAACATGAAGGGTTTCACCCTCATCGAAATCATGATCGTCGTCCTGATCATCGGCATCCTGCTTGCCATCGCGGTCCCGAACTTCGTTCGAGCTCGTGCAAGCAGCCGGCTGAAGGCGATCGAGTCAAACCTCAAGCAGATCGACTCGGCGCAGACGCAATGGGCGATGGAGCAGAACAAGGCCACGGGCAACGCGGTCACGCAGGGTGACCTCGACGGCACCGGCGGCAGCGGCGCCAAGTACCTCACCTGGCCGACGGGTCCGGTCTCCGGCACCTACGCGGTCACCGTGGTCGGCGCGAACGCCACGTTCGACGGCGGCAGCAAGGGCGCCATGGACGAGCCGACCTGGGACGCCACCTGCGCCTCGGATCCGAGCTCCTGCGGCCTCTAAGCCAAGCAAAAGATCAGACCTTTCACGGGGCGGGTGGCGAAGCCGCCCGCCCCGTACTACTTTTCAAAACGACCGCCCCGTCATGAGTCAGCTTCACGCGTCCGATAATTCCTGAGTGGGATCCAATATGAAGCGTAACCGCAAGTCAGGCGTCACCCTCGTCGAGGTTCTTTTTGCCATGTTCCTCGTCGTCGCCTGCGCGCTCATCGTAGCCGCAACCGCCCCCATCGCCGATGTTGCGCGCGGTAAGGCAGACCTCATGAACAAGGCCAACGGCCTGGCCCAGAAGCAGCTAGAAGCGATTCGTGGCGTTGGCTATGCAAACGTCAACGCGACCCAGCTTGCCGCCTACGGCCTCATCGACTCGCCTTCACCGATCGCGACCAACACGTACTCCTTCACGAATTCAGACAGTTCGAATTTGGATAACCCATCCAAGATCTTGCCCTCCGGTGTCGGCACGGTGAAGATCGAACAAATTCAAACCAACTTGGTCAGGGTCACCGTGAGCGTGACTTACAGCAACAACCAGCGGAACCAGTCGGTGAGCCTGGGAACCTTGATCGCGAACCTCTAAGGCCATGAAACGCATCCATCGAAAGTCAAAGCGCGCGGCCCAAACCCTCGTGGAGATGGTGCTAGCGCTCTCGCTAACGGCGCTTGTCTTCTTCGTCGGGATTTCGACGTTCCTGCTCGGCATGAGCTCGTGGTACCGCGGCAACAACCGGATGAGCGTCGAGGGATCTACCGAGCACGCCGTCCGCAAAATCGCGATGACGCTGCGTACCGCGATGTCGGTTACCGTCGACTCAAACGGCAAGGGCTTGAGCTACCGGCTTCCCGCCGTCGATGGCACGGGAACGTTCATCTCGCCGGCAACTTGGGACGGTGTGAACCGCCGCATCGAGTTGGACGGCACGTCCATGTACATCAAGGGCGACAACCTTGCCAACGTCGACATCTGCGACAACGTCGTCCTGACCGACCCGCTCTCATCGGGCGGAAACCAGAGCTACCGAATCTTTACCGCCGGCGCCGGAACGATCACCCGGTCGCTTACGGTGATGCTGGTTTCCCAACAGAATTCCTACAACTCCTCAACCCCCGTCTCCGGCCGCCACCGCGAGACCATCTACCTTCGCAACATTCCTCAACTCAACCAATAGAGAAGGTCCATGAAACACAAGCTGAACCGAAAAACCCGAGTGCGACGAAGCCGCAAAGACAAAGGCAATGCGCTTCTGACCATGTTTATGATTCTCATGCTGCTTGGCGTGGGCGCTTCGACGTACGTTTCGGCGGCAACCCAGAGCTATCAAACCGCGTACCGCGAGTCGCAGGAAATCCAGACGACGCCGCTGTGCGAAGCCGGCGCCCAGTCGCTGCAGCTCAGCCTCTGGACCCCCTTCAAAGAGAATCAGAACTTCACGGCGATGGATGCAGCCTGCACCGGCGCCTCCATCTCGAATCCGCTGTGCACGCTAAGCGGCACAATTCCGGGCTGCGGCAACTACTCAGCGGGCGTGATCTCATACACGAACGTGAACTCGTACACGCGGAGCGTCATCATCCGATGCGTCGGGTGGCGGGACCTTAACAACAACGGCCAGCTCGACGCGAGCGAGCCGTGCA
>DATGIR010000084.1:0-2271 GCA_035295605.1 Fimbriimonadaceae bacterium
CGGCGACATCGGGGTCGATCGCGTCGGGCTTCAGGCACTCGAAATCGAACACGCCGCAGGCAGAACTGTCGCCCGTCACAATGAAGGTGCGGTCGTCAATACGGCCCTCCGCGCCGAAGCGCTTGGCCAGGCGCCGCCCCCAGGCGCGCTCTTCGCCGCTTGCCTTGTGGCCGGGGCGGGGCACGATGTCAACCAGCTCCTTGAAGGACTGGAACGCTCCGGGATCGATGAACCGCGTGCCGACAAGCACATCTTCGTCGGGGAACGCCAGCACGGCCCGCCGGAACTGGTCGCCGCACAGCGCTTTGAGCACGGTGTCGCGCTTTGAGTTGCGGCGGATCGAGGCCAGACCCCACAGCAAACACGGGGTGCCCCCGATGCGCTCGAGCGTGCAGAACGAGAAGCCCATCAGCTTGCCGCCATCGCGGGACTGGCTGATGAGCACCCACTCCTCGCGCTGCTTGGAGAGCAGCCCGATCTCGTGCCCGGCGGGGCCGTCGGCACAGAGATCCGCCATCTCCGCCAGCTCAGCATCGCTGAGGGCCGTGCAATCTTTGGTCTCGACCTCGATCGACATGTGCGCTGCTGTTCTCCTGCTTGTGGCCTGATCAGGGCTGACAGAGGGCTGATCACCCTTGACCGCCCGGTCGAGTTTACGCCGTTCGCGGGGACTGCGGGCAAGGTCGCCTGGACCCGCCCGGCTCAGGCCACAAGCCCGTTGGGGCCGAGGAGGACCCGAAGCTCGGCGATCAGGGCGCGACTGGCATCGACGGTGAACTGGTCAGGGAGACGGAGAATCTTGGTCCCGACGTGCAGGTACACCGGAGAGTTGCCGGGATGGTTGACGAGGAGCACCTTCAACTGCTCCACCAGGCCGTCGGTAAGTCCGGCGGGCGGGAGATTGATTCGCAGCGGAGGACCACCGTCGAGGATGAGCTCCGGGCGCTTGAGCTCCATACAGATCAGCTTGGGCTGGTCGTCACGCTGGTCAAGCCTGCCCTTCACGCAAACGACCGCGTCGTCGGCGAGGAGATGGCTGATCTCGATCATCGTGCGCGGAAACACCCACACTTCGATCGCGGCCTCGAGGTCCTCCAGAACGAAGGTGGCCATCAGCTCACCCTTCTTGGTGTATTTGCGCACGAGCGACGTGATGACGCCGCCAACCCATCGGGCCTCCCCTCCGAAGGTCGAACCACTGGCATCCGCCGATTCGAGCGAGGCTCGCAGCTCGGCGACGGTCGTATCCGCGTGGCGGCGCAGCGCCGCCTCTGCGCCGAGGAGCGGATGATCCGAGATGTAAAGGCCGAGCATCTCCTTCTCAAACGCAAGGCGCTGCATCTTGTCGAACTCGCTGTCCGGGATCGGAACCCGCGCGTCGTCGAATACCGGCTGGTCGTCGTTGCCGAGATCACCGAACAAGCTCATGACGCCGAGCTCCTGCTCGCGCCGGCGGGCCAGCGTTCGGTCGATGATCTGCTCGAAGACCAGGCATAACCCTTTGCGGGGGTGGTCAAGCGAGTCGAAGGCGCCCGCTTTGATTAACGACTCGACCGTTCGCTTGTTGAGCACGACCGGATCGACACGCTGGCAGAAGTCGTAGAAGTCGGTGAACGGACCGCCCTGCTCGCGTTCGCTGACGATCCGATCGACGAGGCCTTCGCCGACGTTGCGGATGGCCGATAGCCCGAAGGGGATGCTGCCTCCGGACTTGCCGGTGGCGTCGTCTCGTGCGGCGGGGCGGGCCGCGAACTCCGACACGGACAGGTTGACGTCGGGCACGAGTACCTCGATGCCGAGGTTGCGGCACTCGGCGAGATACACCGCCGTCTTGTCCTTGTCATCCTTGACGGAGCTGAGGAGCGCGGCGAGGTACTCGACCGGATAGTTGGCCTTGAGCCAGGCGGTCTGATAGGCCACGAACCCGTAGCCGTACGAATGGCTCTTGTTGAACGCGTAGTCCGCGAACGGCTCGATGACGTCGAACAGTTGTGTCCCGATCGCGGCGCCGTACCCCGTGCGTTCGCAGCCAGACACGAACTTCTCGCGCTCGAGCTGCATGACCGAGCGCACCTTCTTGCCGCACGCTTTGCGCAGGTTGTCGGCCTCTTCGAGGGTGTAGCCCGCGAAACGCTGCGCCACGCGCATCACGGCCTCCTGGTAAATCATGAGGCCGTAGGTGTCCCCGAGCAGCTCGGCGAGGTCGGGGTGGAGGTAGGTGATCGGCTTCCGGCCGTTTTTCCGGTAGGAGTAGTCGTTGTGCATGTTGGC
>DATGIR010000085.1:0-7036 GCA_035295605.1 Fimbriimonadaceae bacterium
CCCCCCTCAGGCGACCATGCTGACCGGCGAGATTTTTGTTCAAGAAGGCCTCATCAACGCCGAGCAGTTGACGCTTGCGATGACCAAGCAGACCGAGCTGGGCGGCCAAGACCCTATCGCGCGCGTGCTCGTGAGCATGGGAATGGTCCAAGAGCGCGACCGGGTCCGCCTCCTCGGCAAGGTGTGGGGAATACCGTTCGTTGACCTCAATGACATCGTCCCAGAGTCCGAGGCCATCAGCCTGCTCACGCCGCAAGCAGCCAAGAAGTTCAAGGCGATTCCGCTAGAGCGGCAGGGCGAACGGCTCGCGGTGGCCATGGCGAACCCGCTCGACGTCTTCGCCGTCGATGAGCTTCGTCTGATCACGGGCCTTGAAATCGAGGCACTCATCGCCGTCGAGGAAGACCTGAATGGCGCGCTGAGCACCTACTACAAGGTCGACGGCAGCGTCAACGACGCCCTCGCCGGCGTGATGAAGGACTTCGATCACGGCGAGTTCGAGCTCACCACGACCTCCGAAGAGGAGATGAGCGAGGCGGAACTCCGCGAGATGGGTGAAGATGCTCCCATCATCCGGCTCGCGAACCTGATCATTTCGCAAGGGATCACCGACAAGGCCTCCGACATCCACATCGAACCGCTCAAGGACGGGCTTCGCGTTCGCTACCGTGTGGACGGCATGATGCACGAAGGCATGCGCCTTCCGCGCAAGGTTGTCGCCCCCCTCACCAGCCGCGTGAAGATCATGTCGGACATGGACATCGCCGAGAAGCGCAAGCCTCAGGACAACCGGATCAGCGCGGTGATCGGCGGCCGCGAGTACGACTTCCGCGTCAGCACTCTTCCCGTCGTTTACGGCGAAAAGATCGTGATGCGTATCCTCGACAAGGGGGGCATCAACGTCGGCCTCGGCAAGCTCGGCTTCCTGCCCCACAACCTGAAAATCGTCGAGGACGTTTGCTCCAAGAGCTACGGAATCATCCTTGTCACCGGCCCGACCGGTTCCGGTAAGTCGACGACCCTCTATTCGATTCTCAACGAGCTCAACGACGGCAACAACAACATCATCACGATTGAGGACCCGGTCGAGTACGAGCTGCCCGGCATCAACCAGTGCGGCGTGAACGTTCGGGCAGGAATGACCTTTGCCGCCGGCCTCCGCGCCATGCTCCGCCAGGACCCCGACGTGATCATGGTCGGTGAAATGCGCGACGAGGAAACCGCGACGATCGCGATGGAAGCCGCCCTAACCGGCCACCTCGTCCTGAGCACGCTGCATACCAACGACGCGCCCGGCGTCGCCACGCGCTTGATCGACATGGGCGTCGAGCCCTTTCTCATCTCCAGCTCGATCATAGGCGTGCTTGCCCAGCGCCTCGTTCGCCAGATTTGCCCGGGCTGCAAGGAGAGCTATGCGGGCTCCCGCGAAACGCTTCTAAGAGCGGGTCTCCCCGTCGCCGACGAAATTGGCGCCGACACCCACGGCGAAATCACCCTCTTCAAGGGCACCGGCTGCGAGAAGTGCAAGAAGACGGGCTACAAGGGCCGAACCGGCGTCCATGAGCTGATGATCTTGGACGATGCGATCCGTGACAAGATCCTGGAGAAGGCGCCGAGCCATGTCATTCGCAACCTCGCCGTAGCGGCGGGCATGAAAACGCTTCAAACCGACGCCGTCTCCAAGATTCTTAACGGCGTGACCACCGTCGACGAGGTCTTGAGGGTCCTCTACGCCTAGCCGATAGTTAAGAAGGGAGCATGAACGCCGCCGTACTGCAATCTGAAGACCAGGCCGTGGCCAAGGTGATGTCGAGAGTCGGCGATCTTGCCGCGCTCCCGCACGTCATCTTCAAGGTTCTGGAGATCTCGGCCGAGTCGGCCGACACCGCCGGAATGGAGATGGAGAAGGCCATTGTTATCGACCCCGGCTTCAGCTCGCGCATTCTGATCCACGCGAACAGCGCGGCCTACGGGCTCCCCCGCAAGTTGGTTTCAATCAAAGAGGCGATCGCGTTCCTTGGCTACCGGGCCATCCGCAATGCCGCGATGACCGTCGGCGTGTTCGACCTCTTCATAGGCAAGAACGACAAGGCTTCGCTCCGGCGGCGAACCTGGTGGCGCAATAGCCTTGATACCGCGGTTTGTGCTCGCTGGCTTGCCAAGGAGCTTGGCGCCGGCTTTCCCGAGGAGGCGTACACGTGCGGACTTCTACATCTGCTTGGCCGGACGCTTCTCGACAAGCTTGGTACACCCGATTACGCCGAGGTTGAAGCCCTCTTGGACGGCGGTATGGAGCTACTTCAAGCCGAGGAGTGCATTTTCGGCGTCGACAGCGTCGCGTTGGCTTCCGGCGCAGTGCTGCGGTGGGGGCTTCCGGAAGAGTTGGCGGTCGGTCTCCGCTACCTTGGCCCGCCCGAGAACGGTGAGGTACCGCCGCTCTGCGCGGTGACGGCGCTCGCCGACTACATCGCATCGTGCGCGATCGACGGCCGCGAAGCGAATCTTGACGATGGCAAGCTTCCCGGTTGGGCGCTCGAAGCGTTGAGCATTTCAGCCGAGAAAATGGACGCTTTGGTCACGGGCGGCCTAGCGGTTATCGCTTCGAGCAGCCGAAATGATTAGGAGGGGATTTAGAGATGGCGAACGAATTTGATTGGAAGAAAGTATTGAGCGAGAACCCGGTGGAGGAGCCCCGGCCGGAGCACCTCGGCCCGCCGCCGTTGTCGGCCGATGAGCTCGCCGAGCTTGACGCCGAGGCGCCCCCAGCGCCATCAGGGCCCGCAAAGAAGTCGGTTTTCGACTCGATTCCGCCGAAACAGTCTCAGATCGGCGCGCCGCCTGCGGCGGCTCCGGAGAGCCTTGCTCCGATGGATTCGCCTGCCCCCTCGCCGAAAGCCAAGGTGGACGACGACGGCCCCGCCATCGATCCGCGAACGGGCGAGATCATGACCGAGCCGGTTCCGAATTTCAAATCCCCCCCGGACAAGGCCGATGCCGCCGCCCATAACAAGTACAAGCCGGCGACGATCGACAAGAGCGTTCACGACATCGATGTCAGCGACCACCGCTTCGATCCCGTCGAAGGGCTGATCGCTTCCGAGGTGTCCGGCCAGTCCGACGTCCTTCCCGTAGGCGACGTCCACATCGACGAGCTCCTGCGCGATGCGATTGAGCGAAAGGCGTCCGACATCCACCTCACCGTTGGATTACCCCCGATGATTAGGCTGGACGGCGAGCTTGTGCCGCTTCCCTATGTCGTACTCGAAGGGACCGATTGCCGGCGCCTCATTTACGAGACGCTGAACGACGAGCAGGTGCAGAAATTCGAGAGCACCCACGAGCTCGACTTCGCGTACTCGATCAAGGGGCTCGCCCGCTTCCGATTTAACGTATACATGCAGCGCGGGACTGTCACCGGCGCCCTCCGTGTGATCCCGTCGAAGATCCCGAGCTTCGAGACCCTCGGTCTACCGCCCGTGATTCGAGAAATCGCCAAGCGCGCCTCCGGCCTCATCCTAGTGACCGGACCGACCGGTTCCGGTAAGTCGACCACGATCGCTTCGATGATCGACGACATCAACGAGGCCCGCCAAGCTCACATCCTCACCATCGAGGACCCCATCGAATACCTGCACCGCCACAAGAAGTGCATGGTCAACCAGCGGGAAATGCACGCGGACACGTTCTCGTTCCACAACGCGCTGCGCGCCGTGCTCCGCGAAGACCCCGACATCATCCTCGTCGGCGAGCTTCGCGACCTCGAAACCATCGAGGCCGCGCTCACCCTGGCTGAAACCGGCCACCTCGTCTTCGGCACGCTTCACACCCGAAACGCGCCGGCAACCATCGACCGCATCGTGGATGTCTTTCCGACCGATCAGCAGGATCAGATCCGCGTGCTGCTCGGCAACACGCTCGAAGGCGTCGTCTCCCAGCAGCTCCTGCCCAAGCTGGGCGGTGGCCGCTGCGCGGCGATCGAGATCATGATCGGCACGCCCGCCATCAAGAACCTGATCCGCGAAGGCAAAACCCACCAGATGTACTCCAGCATCGAGACGGGCGGCCAGCTTGGAATGCAGACCCTCGACTCCTCGCTCGCCGCACACTTCCGCAACGGCTACTGCTCGTACGAGGAGTGCCTGATGCGCGCGGTGGATAAGGAAAGCTTCGCGCGCCTGGCCCGCAACGCCGCCGCGTAACCGGCGCCAACGCTTCACACGAACGTGCCACGGCTCAGCGAGCCGTGCCCGTGCGCCGGGCGTTACCGGCGCCTACAGCTTGAACTCGGCCTGAAACAGTAGGGTGGGTGCGACGCCCTTCGTGATCGTCGCCTCGCTCGTCAGCCTGAATCCGGTGGTCGGGCTCCCGATAAGCCAACTCGCCGTCGGGACGTAATTGACGAATCCGTCTTGGTCGTCCACTCGGAGCCCGAGCGCCAAGTTGAACCGCGGTACATAGACCGCGCTCAGACTCCCAAGTCTGGATTCGGCGCCATTGAATCGGGCGTCCGCCGCGCCCCCCTCAAACATGACCTTCTTGGACCGGAATTGCCCGACCACGCCGAAGTATCGGCGTCCGTCGCGCCCGATGAACGAGTTGGCCCCGTACGAATTCATTCCGGTGCGACGGAACAGCTCCACGAACGCTCCAGTAGGGTCCTTCGCGAACGTGGGTTGCAGCCCGCATGGCGCCTCGTTTGAAAAGGGAACTGTGGCCGCGACCTTCCAGCCGTCGGTAAACGGCATCGCGCTCGGACCTGTCAGCGAGGCTACAACGCGCGCGCCGTATGCGTTCGCGCCCGGCGCGAAGGGTCCGTTCTTCCCGTTCCCTAGCGAACCGGAACCTGCCGGTTGCAAGTAGACCGGACGCGAGATGCTGACATCGAGTCGTGGATCGTATTGCCCGAGCAGTCCGATTTCGCCGATCTGCACCGTCGCTTGCTTCCCGACCGGCTCGAGACCGTAAATGTAGTTCTGGTGGACGATGGGTTGATACTCGAAGTGATAAAGCAACCGCATCGTGTCGAGAAAGCCGTACGACGCGACTTCGTCCACCGCGTAGCTGATCGGCACCGCCGAACCTTGCCCGCGGCTGGTTGTGCCCGTCGCGCCAAGCGTCGCCCAACCCGGAACCGTCTGCTTGGGCTTCGAGTCCTTGCTGAGTCTAAACCCGTTCGCGTAGAACCTTTCGCCAAAAGCGTTGAGAAGCGGTACGTGCATGTGGCAGGAGCTGCACGGTAGCTCGGTTTGTCGCGCGAATTGGGGTGTGGCCGTCGCCCGATTTACGGACGACACGAATGCAATAACGCTGCAGCCTACAACCGCAGAAACAAATCTGATTGTGCCCAATCCCTGCCGCGCCATATTCCTTTACTGGAGCGACTATCACCAAACTGTCGATCCGCCGTTATCCGTAGTCGAGCGCTTTATCGAAATAGTTGGTCCCATGGGACCGACCGGATCACGCCGAGACGCCGACAAAGGAATCGACCATGAAAGGAGCCACAATTCTAATTTTCTTGTTCGCGGTGATGACCGTGATCGTGATCGGCTGCGGTGGTGGAAGCTCGGGAGGAGGCACGACCTCGACCGGCGGTACCGGAACGACCGCGACGACGGGCACGTCCGGAACGACGGGATCGACCACGGGGACGACTGGATCCACGTCCGCGACTGGCACTTCAGGAACGTCGGGGACGTCAGGGACGACGGGGACGTCAGGGACGACGGGGACCACGGGGACGACGGGGACCTCAGGGACCACGGGGACGACAGGCACAACTGGCACGACCACCGTGGACATGCTCAGCAGCCACACCTTTTCGCCCGTGAATGTCACCGTAAACGCGGGATCGACCGTTCAATGGACGAACACCGATACGACCCATCACACGGTGGCATCGGACACCGGGGTTACCGGCCTGAACTCGGATTCGCAGTATCCGACCGGCCTGCCCGGTGGCTCATCGTTTAGCTGGCTGGTACCCTCCAACGCCGTCTCGGGGACCGTCTATTACTATCACTGCGAGTTCCACGGCGCTGCCGGCAATGGCAGTTCCCTCGGCCAAGGCATGGCCGGCTCGATAACGATTCACTGACGCGCCCCGGGCGCGCAGGAAGACGGAACTGCCGGTTGACACGAAGCGCCAACCGGCAGTCAGACGAGCGTCGCCAGAAGCTCGCTCGTCTCCGCCAAAGCCTCGCCGACTGCCTTCGCGACCGTCGCGATCTCTTTCTCCCCGATGATCAGCGGCGGCTCGAACCTGAGGACGCGCGGGTTGTTGAGGGTGTACGCGATGACCACGTTGCGTTTGAGAAGCTGAGCCACGACGAGCTCGCCGACCTCGTCCATCTTGAACTCGAGGCCGACCATGAGCCCGCGACCGCGAACCTCGGCCACCAGGTCGCCGTGGCCGGTGCACGCCTTCCGAAGCTCGGTCAAGAGGATTTCTCCCATCTTGGCCGAGCGCTCGACCAATCCTTCCTCTTCGATGACCTGCAGCGCCGCGAGCCCGGCGGCGCAGGCGAGGCCGCCACCGCCGAACGTGCTCGTGTGAAGCAGGGGATTCTCGCTGAACACGGCTTCCCAGACCTTGGCGGTGCCCATTACCGCGCCGATCGGCATGACGCCACCGCCAAGGCACTTCGCCAGGGTCATCAGGTCCGGGTGCACGCCCTCGTACTCGCAGGCGAACAGCTTTCCGGTCCGGCCGAGCCCGGTTTGAACCTCGTCGACGATCAGCATCGCGCCCGCCCGGTCGCAGGCTCGACGGAGTTCGGTCAGATAGCCGTCCGGGGGCACCTGAATGCCGCCCTCGCCTTGAATTGGCTCGACGATCATCGCCGCGGTTGAGGTGTCGATGGCCGCGGCCGCGGCGCGAGCGTCGCCGAACGGAACGAATGTGGCCGGAGAAATGAAAGCCTCGAACGGCTTTCTGTACTTATCGCGGCCCGTCACCGAGAGCGCGCCGAATGTCTTGCCGTGGTAGCCCCCGGTCGTGGACACGATGTGGGTTCGGCCGGTGGTAACGCAGGCG
>DATGIR010000086.1:0-7081 GCA_035295605.1 Fimbriimonadaceae bacterium
GATGCCGTTGATCGTCGAACTCGGGGTGCTTTTCGACCTTTTCCTCGGCGTGCTGCTTGCCGGGTTCGTGCTCTTCCGCATCAGACGGAGCTTCGAACACCTCGACGTTTCTGAAATGCGAGAACTCCGCGGTTGAACATCGTCCTACTGCTTGCCGCCTGCCCAGTGCTCATAGCGGTCGCTGCACTCTGCATCCGTGATCTGCGGTGGGTCCGGGTCATCGGGGCGACGGGAAGCATGCTGCACGTCTGCGCGGCGGTGGCTGTCGCCGTGCCCGTGCTACTCGGAAGGCCCCAGACTAGGCTCTTCGCGTCGTTTCAATTGGACGGCATTTCCGTCTGGTTCATTTTAACCAACTCTCTGGTGTTCGCCGGCGCTATGACGACGGCCGCCCTCCTTCTGAAGGACCCGGCCGAAATCCACTTGACGGAACGATCCGGCCGGGCTCTGTTCGGGCTATCAGCGCTCTTTATCGTCGCATCAAATGCGGTAGTGTGCGCCGCGGACCTGGGAACGCTGTGGGTTGCGATGGAGGCAAGCACTCTCATTACGGCTCCCATCATTCTGCTCTCAGGCACCCGAAAGTCTATCGAGGCGGCATGGAAGTACCTCATCCTGTGCGGGGTCGGCATCGCCTTCGCACTGCTTGGAACCATGATGGTTATGGCCTCGGCCCAGCGAGCAGAGCTGGGAACGATGAGTCTAAACATCGAGTGGCTACGGTCCCACGCTGCTTCCTTCAACGGCCCCCTGCTTCGGGCAAGCTTCGTGTTCTTTATCCTCGGATACGGCACGAAGGCCGGCCTCTTTCCCGTTCACAGTTGGTTGCCTGACGCGCACAGTGAGGCCCCAGCCCCCGGCTCGATGCTACTGTCTGGCGCCTTGCTCAACTGCGGCATGGTGTCCCTGTGGCGCATCGGCGGGATCTTTGAAGCTTCCAATTCCGGCCACTTGCTCTCCCGTTTGCTTGCACCAATGGGCGCGGTGACCGTGCTCGCTGCCGGTCTCATGCTCGTGCACCAGCGTGACTTGAAGCGAATGTTTGCTTACTCGAGCGTGGAGAACATGGGCCTCTTGGCGGTCGCGGTCGGATTCAGGTCAGCTCCGATTTTCGCGCTCCACGCGCTGGCTCACAGCCTTGCCAAGGCGTCCGCGTTCAGCCTCTCCGGATGCATCGCTAGAGAGTTCGGGACGGTGACGCTGAGCAAGCTCTCTGGCGTCATGCGCCTGTCTCCGAGGCTCGGTTTCGCACTTCTCGGCGCAGGAGCGGCAGTGATGGGCGCGCCCCCGTTCGCGGCCTTCGCCAGCGAATGGCTCCTTCTGGCACGCGCCGCCGACATGCACTACTTCGCGATCGCGATCGCAATCGTGATCGGCCTGGCCATCAGCTTCGTTGCCGTGCTTATCCACTTGGGCCGCGTGGTGTTCGGGGAGAAGCCTGGACGCGCGGCAAAGTCCCGTTCTGGGTGGTCCCTTATCCCGTCGGTCGTCCTACTCGTGGCGGCGGCCGTGGCCGGCATTGTCGTCACTCCGAGTCTGCTTGCCTCGCTGGAACGGGCTCTCGGTTCCGGAGGAATCCGATGATCCCGATTAAGACCCTTAGGATTGACATCGCCGACTGGACGTCGACTGTCGTTCCGCTGGCGAGGCGCCACGGATGGCGCTACGGTCACCTGACCGTTCGTCGCGACGCCGATCAGTATCGGCTGCTTGAACTGCTCCTATTGCACCCCCCGACCGGCGCCGCAGAAATCGTCACCGCACAAATCGCGCGAGCAGATCGCGAGTTTCCGTCGGTTACCGCCGGCCTACCGGCTGCCCACTGGGCGGAGCGAGCTATCGGCGACTACTGGGGCCTTACAGCAGCCGGACATCCGAGGTGGAAGAGCCTCGCAATTCACCAGGAGCTGGAGGCGCTCGCCCCGCCCTTCGCGAACTCGGAGGAAGGGCGCGCAGATCCCGGGGAATCGGCTTTCATGACCGTTGCCGGCGAAGGGGTTCACGTAATCCCGGTCGGTCCGATCCACGCTGGAATCATCGAGCCCGGGCACTTCCGGTTCAGCTGTTTGGGTGAGGTCATCGCCAACCTGGAAATCCGGCTCGGATACCAGCACCGTGGAATCGAGGCATCGTTGGCCGCAACTCCGTTCCGGCACGCGCGACATGTGGTTGAGAGCTCGAGTTCCGATTCGACCGTGGCGTCGGCGATTGCCCATGCAACAGCGGTAGAGAACCTCCTTGAAGTGGCTCCTCCCGCGAGAGCCGGCGCTATTCGGACGTTGGCACTGGAAATAGAACGTGTGGCCAATCACCTCGGCGACTTGGGAGCACTGGCTTCCGATGTCGGCTTTTCGATTGGCGCCGCCCTCTTCGGCCGACACCGCGGCGCGGCGCTTGGCCTCGGACAAACGTTGGCAGGAACTCGGTTTCAGAAGGGCTTCGTTAGTCCGGGCGGCCTTGCATGGGCCCCTCAAGAGAGCTCCATAACTGACCTCACGAACCAGCTTCCCGAGCTTGAGGTTCGAGTCGAGGAAGCTTGCAATCTCCTTTTTGGGAATCCCGGTTTCGAGGAACGGCTGGAGGGTGTAGGTGTGCTCAGCCCAAGCTTGGCTTCCGAATTTGGACTGATCGGCCCGGCGGCGAGGGCCAGTGGAAGCAGCTACGACGCGAGACGCCACTATCCCCATGCCCTCTATCCAGGTCTCGACGTGGATATCTCGGGACAGGCGGAAGGTGATGCGTTGGCCCGAGCGACTGTTCGGCGTCAGGAGCTTTGCGCTTCTTGGGCCGTAATTCATGCTGTTCTCGCAAGCCTTCCGGACGGGGGCGTGTCGGTCGGCATCCCGGACACGCTTCCCGGCAAGCGGGTCGCCATCGGGGTCGTGGAGGCCTGGCGTGGCGAGTTGATACATTGGATAACAACCGACGAGCGCGGCAACATCGCTCGCTACTCGATTCGTGACCCGAGCTTTCAAAATTGGACAGGCGTGTCGATCGCCGTTCGAAATAATCTCGTCGCGGACTTCCCCGTGATAAACAAGAGCTTCAATCTCTCGTATTCCGGTAACGACCTATGAGGTTTAGCTCATGCTAACGGCCCTGCTTCAGGCGGCGAAGCAACAGAAGGCGACGGATGCGGTGGACTTCCCCGATCTCCCAACCGACCGCGGCGGACTCCCAAAGCTGACTCGCGAGCCCTGCCTAGGATCTCCTTGTCGAGCGTGCGAGGCCGCCTGTCCGACTGGGGCCATCACTATTTCCGGCGAAGGTGACCAGAGCCGAATCTCCTTGGACCGCGGACTCTGCATTACGTGCGGAGCTTGCATGGCCGTATGCCCGACAAGCTCGATCGTGCCTGACCCCTCCACAAGAACGGCGGTTCGTCGGCGAGAGGACCTTGTGCTCCAAAACATTTCGGGCGACGATTCCGACTCCGTGCCTGTGCTCGGCGAGCCGTGTGGAGGCATTCTCAACCGATCCGTGGACGTTCGGGTTGTGTCCACAGGGTGCAATGCAACCGACCAGGAAGTTGCCGCCACCGCCAATCCAATATTCGATTGCTCTCGGTTTGGCGTTCAGTTCGTCGCGTCTCCTCGATTTGCGGACGTTCTGCTCGTTACAGGCCCGGGCGGTATGGCCATGCACTTGCCGCTCCTGCGGTGCTTTGAAGCTATGGCTGAACCGAGGCTCGTGATCGCCGTCGGTACCTGCGCGATCAGCGGCGGCGTCCATCGCGGGGGGTATGCCGGCGCCAACGGAGTAGCACCCCATCTCGAGGTGAGTGCCTTCGTGCCAGGTTGCCCGCCACACCCGTGGAGCATTATTCACGGGCTGATGATCGCGACTCGCGGCGAAACGGATACGCGATCATGATATTTGGGGGTGGCCCCTTCCGAACCTCCGAACCTGACGCGCTTCCTAGCATAAGAGCGGGCTAAACTGACCTTTCGCGCATCCTCTCGGGAAGTGCGAGCGTCCTTCCCTATGCCTAATGATTCGCTCAAGGATTCACTGGCCGAAAAGCGTTGGCTCACTGCCCTCGCCAACGGTGATCCCAATGCCCTCGGAGCGCTGTACGAAATGTATGGCGAGCGAATCTTTCGATACGCGTTTAGAATGCTCGGAAATCGCACCGACGCCGAGGATGCGACTGCGGAGACGTTTCTCCGCGTCCTCCGCCGCTCGGCCGAGCTCCGTGCCGACGGCGCGTTTCGCACCTGGCTCTTCCGGATCACCCGGAACCTATGCATCGACAAACTGCGGCAACACAAACTTATGGAGCTGCCGCCCGACGCCCAGTACTCCGGCTCCGACGAACGCGCAACCCTCCGAATTACGGTGCAACAAGCGCTCGCCGATTTGCCGACAGAATATAGAGAGCCGCTCGTCCTCTGCGATTTGGAGGACATGGCGGCCAGAGAAGCTGCGGAGGTTCTCAACATCAGCGTTCCCGCGCTGAAGTCGAGGCTTTACAGAGGACGTAGGGCCCTTCGCGACAAGCTCAGCGGAACTTTGGAAAGGAATCCATAACCATGAACGAGAACGATCTTTACTCGAAACTTGTCGATCTGTACGCCGAGCACGCGCTGCCGGCGGACATGGAGAATCGGATGGAGGCTGCCGCCGCCAACTCGCCGGAGCTCGCCGAGGAGATGATGACCCTCCGCGGCGCCGTCGACCTGCTCCACGCCGAAGAAGCACCGGAATTCACCGAGGAGTCCTACCAACGGATCCTCCTAAAGATGTACGCTCGGGGAGTCGAGCTGCAGACCAAGCGGCCCGATCCTATTCACCTTCAATATCAATTGCCCATCCAGGGCTAATTCGCACGTCTATGCAATTCGACTGCCCCTGCAAGGAGTTCTCCGACGCCGTTCACATGGCGGCCAACGCCACGAGCACGCGGACGTCGCTCCCGATTCTTCAAACCGTGAAGATCGAAGCCGACTCCGGCGGAATCCGCGTGCTGGGCTGTGACGGCGAAATGTGGGTCGAGCGGAAGCTCGCCTGCATGGTCTCCGAGCCCGGAAACATCTGCCTGCAGGCGCGCACCCTCAGCGACATCGTGGCCTCCCTGACCGCGGGAGACATCTCCGTGAAAACGCTGGACGGCCAGGGCGGCCTCCTCACCCAGGGCGCTTCCGAATACCGGCTCCAGGCCATGGAGTCCTCCGACTTCCCCGAACCGCCGACGTACGGCGGGGACGGCGAGCTCACCCTTCCGATGAGCGAATTGCGGTCGGCGGTTGATTCGGTGCTCTACGCCGTCTCCGGCGATCCCCATCGGGCCATCCTGAACGGCGTGCTCTTCGGCTACGACGGCAAGAAGCTCACCCTCGTCGCCACCGATACCCACCGCCTTGCCGTGCGCTCCCTTGAGAAGGAGGGCATCGGCTCGACGATGACGGTCGTGGTCCCTGAGAAGGCGCTCAAGGCGATCAAGGCGCTCCCGCTCGGCGATGACGATCCCGTCGAGCTCAAGTTTGGCGGCGGCCGCCTTGGGGTCGAGGCCAACGGGGCTAAGATCGTCTCCCAGCTTCTCAATGGCACCTTCCCGAATTGGGAGCGCGTCGTGCCGAGCGAAACCACCCGCTCGTGGAGCGTCGAAGTCGACCAACTCGAAGAGAAGGTCCGCCGGGCGATGATCCTCGCCAAGGACAACGCGAATCGGCTGCGCTTCAAGGGCGACGGCGACGAGATCGTCATCGCCGGCCGCAGCGAAGAGCGCGGCGAAGCCAAAGAGTCGGTACCGATGGTCGCCAGCAACGGCGACATCGAGATTGCGTTCAACGGCAGCTATGTGCGCGACGCGATCGCCGTCATCCACGGCGACGGCGTGCGAATCGAGATGACCGAGAACACCCGCCCGGCGGTCTTCAAACCCGCCGACGGCAACGGTTACTTCTGCGTCATCATGCCGATGCAGTTGACCTGATATTTCTCACGTGTCTCCTCTCCCCCTGGGAGAGGCAGTCCCGTAGGCGCCGGTAACACCCGGCGCGTCGTCGGCTGTGCACTGGCTGAAGCCAGTGTCGCGCTCGGGGGAGATCGGTTCGGCGCCACGTTCCTTCGGCGGGCCCCGCTGTCCCCGCAGCGCCTTTGGGGCTCACGCACCCGGGGTTGCGTTGTTTGAGCGCGTCTCTGCGCGAGGTTAGCGACCCCGCGGGAGGTCCGAGCGCGATCAGCGGGGACCAGGACCGACGAAGGAAGGGAGGCGCATTTCGGTGCGCCCGTGGCAGATAGTAAACTCCCCGTGCGAAGATGAGCAGCCTCGCCCTCCGGAGTCTCCTGCTCGGGCTCCTCGCCGCCCCCAACATGGCCCCGACCGCGGCCGACCCGTTCCGCGTCAGCGTCAATGAGCAGATCAAGCTCGGCCAGCAGGTCGCCTCCCAGATCCGGCGGCAGTACCACACGCTTCCCGCCTCGGACGACCGCGTCAAGGTGCTTCGCCGGATCGGCCGGCGCATCCTGTCTACTTTCCCGGACTCCGAGACCTGGCAGTACTCGTTCGACGTCATCGAGGACAAGCAGGTCAACGCGTTCGCCCTGCCCGGCGGTCCCACGTTCTTCTACACCGGGCTGATCAGTAAGCTGAGGACCGAGGACGAGATCGCCGGGATCCTCGGCCACGAGCTCACCCACGTCCGTCAGCAACACTGGGCCCGAATGTACGCCGCCGCCCAGAAGCGGCAGCTCTTCATGACCGCCGCGCTGATCTTTCTCCGGGTGAACTACACCGGCGCCCAACTCGCCGACCTTGCGAACAACCTCATGGTCCTCGGGTACTCACGCGGTGACGAGGCCGCGGCCGACCAGGGAGGCTTTGAGAACAGCGTCAACGCTGGATTCAACCCGCAAGGCCTCGCCGACGCGTTCGAGATGCTGGACAAGTTGGGCGGCCACGCGCCGGAGTTCCTCAGCGACCACCCGAGCGACACCAAGCGCGTGAGGCACATCGAGGACGACATCAAGAAGTCCGGCAAGTCGTTCCCCGCCCAGAAGCCGCTGCCGTGGGCGGACTTCAAAGGGCCGTAGGGAGTCAGGGAGCCAGGAGAGTCAGGGAGTCAGGAGAGTCAGGGAG
>DATGIR010000087.1:0-6869 GCA_035295605.1 Fimbriimonadaceae bacterium
GTTGTAGTCGACAACGGCAAAGCCGTCGAATTCGAATGAGTCGAGCGTCCCGGTGCTCGGCACGCCGAATGAAAGTGCCTGCCAGCCCCATTGGAACCAGGTCGCGTCGTCGCGGCACTGGCGCAGCGAGTAATCGAACCGGCTTGCGTCGATGACGCCGTTCCCATACATCTTTCGGGTTTGCCCCGTCCCATCCTCCTCGAAACGGATCTTGCCGCGAAGCCAGGCGGTATCGCCCAAGTAGACCGTCTTGATGTTCGAGGGGATATCGAAGACGTAAGGCGTATTGTGCCCGACCGTCCCTTCGAAGTCGAGGGTGTCGTACTTCGAAACGTCCTTGAGGTCGGCGATGCGTCGAACGACCTTGACGTTGGTTCCGCTCGGCGGAGTTGTGGGCGGATTGAGGAAGAAGGCCAACCCTTCGACCGCACTGTTCTCGGTGGGCAGGCTGTCGTACCAAAGGATGAACTGGTCGCCGTTGAAGACGTCGCCGGTGAAGGTGGAGAGCCTGACCGTTCGATCGTGAACGGCTTCGATGGTGATCGGCTTGACGCTCGGCCGAGCCGTCACGAACTGCTTAGCGGGGAGGGCCGCTCCCCATCGTTTCTCAACTCGAATGTCGATCTTGCTGTCGTTCGCCATCGGCAGATTGACAAAGGACATCGACGTCAGGCCGTTGGTGTACTTGGAGTAGGTGTGATAAGGTGACGCCATGCTCTGGCCGTAAACGCTCATATGGACCTTGGCGGTCGTCCATGGACCGCCGTTGAGCGAATACTGAACGGAGTATCGCGTCGATGTTCTCGGATAGTTCAACGGAGTGGCCGGATAGAACTCCTGCGAGAGGTCTAAGATTTGGCACGGCGGGCCGTTCGACGTTTGGCGGTGTCCGCCCGCTTGCACCAGGTTGACCGCGACGAGCGTAAGCGAAAGCGCGCTCGCGAGTGGGACGAGCGCCCGGTTGAGCCAGAGAAAGAGATTCGATTTGGATTGAGGCATTTCGTTTTCCTCCAGTGAGAAGCGTCTTGCGATGCCGCATTGTAAGAAGCGCGGCGCTCCGTTGGGCCGTTATTTGCCCGCCGGCAACGACGACGCGCGCGAAATCGAAGCTGACTGTATACGGTTGAGCAACGATGGGTGAAAGTCGCGTCCGAGTAATCTCGCCGCTATGAGCCTGGCGGTGTTCCTTTGCGCCCTCGTCACGGGCTACCCCGCTGCCCAGCCTGAACCAATTCGGATCGGACTGGTCATCTCAGTGACGGGGGACTTGCGGCCGTGGGGCGTCGAAGGGATGGGTGGCGCGCAACTTGCCGTCGCCCATTACAATCGGCGGGGTGGTTACCGCGGCCGTCCGGTGGAATTGGTCGTCGAAGACAGTAGCAGTCGGCCCGATAGAGGAGCATCCGCCGGGGAGAAACTCGTGTCCGAGGGCTGCGTCGCCGTGATCGGTGATATTGCCAGCGGGATTACGAGGGCCATTCGCGAGAAGGTTGCTGATAAAGGCGTGCCGCAGGTCGTCATCGCGGCGACCCGAGACGACCTCTGCCAGGGCAGCCGATACATGTTCCGCACTTGCTACACCGACTCGGAGCAGGGTCCGGCCATGGCGAAATTCGCGTTCGAGGTGCTGGATTACCGCCGGGTATCGGTAGTCACCGACGTGAAGCAGCCGTTTTGCGTCGAGCTGAGCCAGTCCTTTCGAGAGTCCTTCAGGCGCCGGGGCGGCAGGATTGTTGGCGAGGGCCACGTCAATACGGGGCAGACAAACTTTGCCGATGTCGCCCGGCTCATCAAAGCCGGCCACCCGGACGGCGTTTTCTGCGGGATGTACTTCACCGAGTCCGGCCCCTTGATCCGCCAGGCGCGGGAGTCGGGTCTGCCGCAGAAGGTCCGCTTCCTCGGGAGCGACGGATTCGACGCCGCGGAGCTCGTTCCACTGGCCGGTCCCGGAATCGACGGATCGTACATGTCGAACCACTACGTAAACGACGAGCCTTCGCCTAGGGTCACGGTGTTCCGGCGGGCGTGGAGGCTGGAGCACGACGGCGCCGACCCCCAGACCACGATGGCCGCGCTAGGGTTCGACGCCGCGGCTCTGACGCTCGACGCCCTGGATCGGGCGAAGAAACCGGACCAGAACGGCCTCCGCGACGCGCTCGCTTCCACCGTCGGTTTTCGCGGCGTCACGGGCGAGATCACGCTCAAGGGAAGCCATGGGAATCCGCGCAAGCGGGTGGTGATCGCGAAGATCCTCGTCGGCCCACCGCCTCGGCAGTCGTTCGCCAAGGCTTACGAGTTCTCCGAGATCGTCGGTCGCCGGGCGAAACCGCGCAAGCGTTAGGGCCGAGCTTGCTACCAGAGCGGCGCAATCTTGCGGAAGACGTGGCTCATGTCGTGGATGTCGTAACCCTGGTGGCAGCTGAAGCAACCTACCGCTGGGTATTGCCCGTACATCTTCCACGGCTTGATCCAGACGTTCTTCTCCCAGACTCCGCCGCCCGTGAATAACACCTCGTAGACCCCGCCGGCCTTGTAGCTCGGCGCCTGATCGAACGTCTCCATCGTGGTATTGGCCACGAACGGCGTTCCCAAGATGTCAGGACCATACGGTATCCCGTTGGTCGCCTTCCAACCCTTCCCTTCCTGTGTCCACAAGAGTCCGGGAGGCACGTTATCCTGCACCCAGGTCGCGCCTACCATGAAGTAGTACTTGCGGGGATCGGCGTCCGGCAATCGGGTGTACACATCCTTGTTCAGCGAGAGGATCGACGTGTTCGAAAGCTCCGGGCTCCTGTCGAAGTTGTTCGGTGACTCGTCGGTCGGACACCCAAAGGCGCTGAGTCGGGAGACCGGCACTCCCGTGATGTCCCTTCCGCCGGTGCTCTCGATGACGATATTCGGGGCCGCCGTCTGGATTCGCGCCGCCGGGGAGAACCGGGTTGCGCTCGCGCTGGGGTGGCCGAACAGATAGTCTGAGGTCCCACCGCTGCTGGCGGCAACGGATCGCTTGGTCCCGTGCAAGTCCACATAGGTGTAGGCGTAGCTCGGCGTGTTGTAAATGTGTTCGAACGTCGCCCAAACGAGGTTGTAATGCCCGTTCGTGCTGCCGACGACATGCATCCCGACGAGCGCCACCTTCATGATCTGAGTGCCGTTCTGTACCCATCGCTTGGGATCGCTGGTATCGAATTTCGGAACCTTGGCTTCGACGGTGACGTACCGCTCCGGGTGGTCGACGGCGGCCGCATCGACCCAGGCGGTCTTCAGTTCGACGATCAGGGCGTTCGGGTTCGTGATCGACTTGCCGTGCTTCTTCGCATAGTCGTTCACGGCGCCGATCTCATGAGAATCCGTGGGCGTGATGTCGCCGTAGTAGCCGTTGTCGTCCGGCGGTTTGACGCCGTGGGACACCATGGTCCGCAAGTAGGCATAGGCGTCGTTAACGGCGATGCTGTAATAGATCATCGAACGAAGCGATTTTCCGTTTTTCATCGGATAGGGCCGTGTGAATTGGATCGAAGCGTCGGCTTCGCCCGCGGTCGAAGTGATGTTCGGGACCGGATTGCCGTTCAGATCGACGTAGTTGGGAAGGCCGTTCGCAATGACTTTGATGACCGGGATCGGGGGTGGCGGCGCGGTGGACGGCTTGTTCGATCTTGGTTGCCCCACCGGGCTCGTTTGAAGCCGGGCCGTCGGCTGGGGAGCAATGACATCGTTCGCCTCTGGATCGGCCACCGGCTTGGCGCCCAAGATCGGGCGGCCCGCGGCGTTGTTGAACACGACTTTGCCGGTGGAGTCGGTGGCGACGTTGGCGACCGGCACCTCGCGGCCAAGCCGATTGAGCACGAGTTGCTTCCCCTTCGGCCCCTGTTTCGGGGGAACGATGATGTAGGCCTTGCCGGCCGAGTCATGAACGATCGAATAGTCGTCCGTCGCCCGCTTGTTCGCGCGAACCTCCATTTCCTGTACGGCCTGCTCGGTTTGCTCGACGAAGCGGCGATTCCCTTTGGCATCCGCGGTCGAGAGCGCGTAGTACTCCGGCGACGCGAATATGGGGGCCGAGCCCCGGCCCTTCGCCGGCGATGTCACGTGAAGGAACATCTGATAGGCCCACCGATAGAGGTCGAGGGTTGCGCCGGAGGAAACATCCGTGCCCTTCGCCGCGAAGACGAGCCCGCCCGCGGTGACCTTTCCGCCCCGAAACCACTCGTCGAACGAGAGCTTCTTTGTGCCCGCCGGGCACCGCTCGGCCAAGTCGGACGGGTACGGCGTGTTGGTGTCTCCCGAACGTGCCGAAAGGCCGCTTGCCAAGAGTGCGAGCGCTATGAAGGCTCCGCCTAACCGAATCTGGTTGCCTGACCGAACTGGCTTCATGCCACATTGTAGGGTTAGAGGGCCCATCTTGGTGCGAACGGCAAACCAATTGGGACTTCAATTCTCTATTCGGAGGCGCGCTGTATACGGTCGCGCAACGATTCAGTAGCTTCCCAGACGTTTGGCTATCGTTCCGAGTTCACTAGGCTCGACTCCAGTGTGACGACGCAGGACAACACCTCGTCGAGGGTTAGGTTCGATCCCTCCTGAATCTGTGCGTCGAACCTCTCGAATCCTCCGTACCTATTCAACCGCTCCCAGCGGCCCTCGACGCTCTTGGAAACGAACTGGCGATCGCGGTTCCGGAAGGCGCGCGCTGCCCCAAACACCCTGGCCGCGTCCTCGCGTCGCCCCACGCCGGCCAGGCATACGCAAAGAGCTTCCAGCTCGATCGCGGCGCCGTTCCACCAGGCCGCCGTGCTCACCTGTGCGCCCGAGACCAGCCGCCGGAGCACGTTGGTGAGGCCGTCGGCGGCGAGCTCCACGTCTCCCCGATGCGCAGCGACGTAACGGCTCAGCCCATCCAGCATCATCCCGTGGAAACGGCTCGGGGTCGCCTCGAAGAAGCCCCGGGCCCGGTCGAGGTGCGGACTCATCAGGTCGAACTCCCAAAGGTCGAAGTAAAGCTCGGCGAACCGCATGTCGTTGAACGCCGAAGCCCGGGCGTCTCGCCAGTTCTCCAGTACTCGTTCGATCTGCTTCAGCCGTTCGATCGAGTCCGCGTAGCGGCACTCCTCTCGTAGAGTGTGAGAGTCGCCATGGAGAGCGAAGATGAGCGTCGCTTGGTCGCCTCGGCGCTGCGCTGCCTCCTCCGCCCGCTTGAACCAGTCCCGCCCCTCCTCGAACGCTTCTGCGTTGTCGGCCAGGTAACCAAGCTGAGCCATCGCCCGTTGCGGACCTGAGGAAGCCGGAGCGGAATTGGAGAGCTCGATGGCCCGTTCGCAGCAGGAGCGAGAGAACGCGGGGTCTTCGAACAGCTTGATCCAAGCCAGGTAGGTCAGAGAAACCGCCTCCGAATCAGGATCCTTCGATCGACGGGAAAGCTCACCGAGTTCCTCGCAAACACGAATCGTGTTGGCCCTGGCGACCGCTCGGTCGATGTCCGAGTAGTAACTTTGATAGAGGCTGCTCGCCAGGCGCAGCGCCCGCATCCGCCCCGGCGGGGCTCCTCTGCC
Organism: Fimbriimonadaceae bacterium; assembly: GCA_035295605.1. Classification (GTDB taxonomy): domain Bacteria; phylum Armatimonadota; class Fimbriimonadia; order Fimbriimonadales; family Fimbriimonadaceae; genus DAIDHV01. Next base: position 5,550 of record DATGIR010000087.1, read on the forward strand.
GTTTGGCCGAGTCAGAAAGGCTTCCAACCAGCTCCCCGCCTCCCCGTCAAGTTGGGCCGTCGAAAACACGCGAGCCGCATCGGTGACAAGGTTGAGGTCCTCCGCCGATGGATCGGTCAGGGCGTCGGCCAGTGCGATTCGAAGGTTTCCAAGTTCGTATCGGAAGCGAGCCTCAACCACATCGGGACCCTCGCTAAAGATCAGCGTTTCGACGTCCCTTAGTGCCGATCCAAGGTAGCGGCGGAGGTTTCTCCTAACGCTCGTGAGCTCACCGGAATCCGTCAGCTGTCCGTTCGCGAAGCTGCGCACCGTCTCCAAAAGCGCATAGCGGCCGTCCCGGAACTGAACGAGACACGCCTCGACGAGAGCGGTGAGACCATCCAGCACTTCCCCGGCTGAGACCTCACTGTCGCTGCACACGCTTTGAGCGGCCTCCAGCGTCCATCCGCCCTCGAACACCGCAATTCGTGCCAGGACCCGTTTCGCAGTCTCCGGCAGGAGCTCATAGCTCCACTCGATCACCCCCCGGAGCGTCGAATGTCGAGGGCCACTGCCTCGGACCGGGTTGCGGAGGATCTCCAGCGAGTCGCTCAAGCGTCCCCGAAGGTCCGCCAGTGTCATGGAGGCGAGGCGAGCCGCCGCCATCTCGATCCCAAGCGGGAGCCCGTCGACGTGCCGGCAAATCTCGACCGTCGATTCAATGCTTTCTCGATTGAGCGAGAAGCGGGGCGCCACCAGCCGCGCTCGCGCTTCAAAGAGCCGCAGGGCAGGAAACGCAAGGATGCCGAGTTCGGGTTTGCCGGCCGGGAGCTCGAGTGGCTCGACTGGAAAGCGCAGCTCCCCGCGAACGCCGAGCGGAACTCGGCTCGTCGCCAGAATCCGGACGGCAGGGCAGGCTTCCGCCAACGCTTCCACGAGCCGCGAGCTCTCCTCGATCACGTGCTCGCAATTGTCGAGGATGAGGAGTCGGTTTGTCTCGCCTATCAGATCGACGGCCGCGTCGAGCCAACCCATGCCGAGGGAGCCGCGCAGCCCGAGCGCGCGGCCGACGACCTCCGCGACCCGGCTTCCGTCCGAGACGAGCGAGAGGTCGGCGAACCAAACGCCCTCGGGGCGCCGGTCGAGCTCGGCGGCGCCGGCCTCGATCGCGAGTCGCGTTTTGCCGACTCCTCCAGGGCCCAGGAGGGTGACGATTCGGTTCTCTGAGAGCAGCTCGCCGAGCGCACCCACTTCTGCCTCGCGACCGAGGATGTCCGATGTCGGCACCGGCAGTCGATGGGCGAGCCGACGAATTCGCGCTGGCCGTTCGACCGGGCTGGG
>DATGIR010000088.1:0-7369 GCA_035295605.1 Fimbriimonadaceae bacterium
AGGACTCGAAGTCGGTGACCTTCATCCGCGCGAGCGTGTACGACAACGCCAAGCTGCTGGAGAAGGACCCGGGCTACGTCGCCAACCTCAAGGCGATGGCGCTCGTCGACCGGCGCCGGCTGCTGGACGGGGATTGGGACATCGTCGAGGGCGGCAACTTCTTCCGCGCCGAGTGGTTCCGCTTCGTCGTCGAGGCGCCTGCCGGGGCGAGCGCGGTGCGCTACTGGGACCTCGCCGGCACCGAGCCCAAACCCGGCCGCGAGCCGGACTGGACGGTCGGCGTGCGGATGTCCCGCGACGACGACGGGATGCTGACGGTCGAGGACGTTCAGCGGGCCCGCGAGCGGCCCCTCGGGGTGGAGCGGCTGGTGCGCTCGGTCGCCGAGCGGGACGGGGTCGGCGTCCCGATTCGGATGGAGCAGGAGCCGGGCTCGTCCGGCGTCGCCGTGATCGAGCGGTATGCGCGCGACACGCTTCAGGGTTGGGACTTCAAGGGGCTGCGCAGCACCGGCGACAAGGCCGAGCGCGCCAAACCGTTCTCGGCCCAGTGCGAGGCGGGCAACGTGCGACTGGTGAGGGCGCCTTGGAACACCGACTTCGTGAACGAGCTCGCCCTCTTCCCCAATCGGGAGGCGCACGACGACCAGGTCGACGCCGCGAGCGGGGCGTTCAGAGAGCTGGTGCGCCGCCGGGCGGTGGATCTGAGTTTCTCGTAACGGTCGCGCCGGTCGTTGCCGGCGCCTACGGTTTCTTGGGAAACTCGAACACGATGTCGTACTCGACCGTGCCTGCCTGGTTGCCCCGCGCCTTGCCGCCGTGGTCCACGCCGTACGGCCCGCAGCCGTAGATCTTGAAGCCCTTCGAGGTCACCGCGTAGTGGTAGTCGCCCTTCCCCATGGGATCCCGGGCCGCCTCGCCGGTAAGCGGCAGGCCCGGCGTGTAGCTCCCGCTCCGGGCATGCTCGAACTCCGCCGCCGCCTGCGCCAAGACGCGGTGCGTGCTGACCACGAGACCCATCGTGTCCAGCGCCGCCGGCCACGTGTCGCCGCCGACGTAGATTCGCCAGGCATGGGCGTCGTCGGCCGGCTTGAGCAGCTCCCGGTCCAGCGCGACCGTCCGGTTCTCGAGATCGAGCCAGGTCGTGGCCGGCTGCCGGAACAGCTCGACGTAGCGTCGCTCCGACTCGATTTGCACTGCCCGCCACCGGTCGAGCACGCCGGGTTTGCGGCCGATTCTTAGAACCGCCGCCATCGCCCGCTCCTCCTCGTCGCCCTCGTCCTTCGGCTCGGGCCCCTTGGTGATGTCGTCGCTGAACGCGTTCATCTGGAGAAGGTTTTCGGCCTCCGCCATCCGGATCAGGTCCGGCCGATAGTCCAGTCCGCGCAAGGCTTCGGCAGCGGCTTTGGCAACTCCGGGCTGCGGCCCGAACTGGGAGAGGATCGAGTTGACCTCCCGGGTCAGAATCCCTTCGACCGCGGTCTCCACGAGGGCGGCGATCATCGTGTGGGTTTGCCCGAGGTGTCCGCACATGGGGGCGACGGCGGCCAGCGTCCGCAGGCCAACCTCCGGGTGACCGTCGCGCGCCTCCATCTCCGCCTCGCCCGCTGCCAGCTTGGCGAGCAGCTTGAACTCGGAAAGCCTCGGAAATTCGAAACCCATGTTCGAGAAGTCGACGTGCAGGTTGCAGCGCTGCATGCGCGCGGCCTTCTCGATCGCGGCTATCGCCGGTTTCTCCCTGGTCAGGAACTCCCGGTTCGCCTTCGCGATCTTGGGGTCGTCGAACTGGAACGGGCTAAAAGCGTGACCGTTCGGATCGCCGTGGGCGAGCTTGAGATAGAGGGTCGTCGCCGCGTGATACGCCGGCGCCGCGTCGAGCCCGGCGGGCAGGTCGTCTTGGGCTACGAACTCGGCCGGCGTGAGGGGAATGCCCTCGTCGTGGGCCAGCTTTTTCTGCCGGGCGAGCTCGGCCTTGCCGCCCTCCACGTCCCGGGCCGCCCGGTACGCCTTCACTTCCCGGGAGACGAGAACCGCGCCGCCAACCAGCGCGGCGATGACCGCGAAATCCCAAACCCACGACCGGCGCCGCCGGGTGCGCATGCGGCTATTGTACGATGGCGGGCGCCTACTTCTTGGTCTTCGCCTCGCCGTCGCGGCCGCAGCCGCCCTCGCCGGTGGGGCGGACGTGCGGGGTGTTGATGCTCTTGATCCCCTTGTACGCGTAGGGGTCCTTGCCGGCTATCAGCACGATGTCGCGGTGGTCGGCGATGGCGCCGTACTCGCCCTCGGGGAACTTGCCGCTGTACCACGGCAGGAACGACTCCGCGCTCATGTAGTGGTTCACCAGGCTACGCCGGTATCCGGCGTTGGCATAGTTCGGCAGCGAGCGGTGCAGCAGGTAGCCGTTGAAGAAGACGATAGAGCCCGCCTTGACTTCGACCGGCACCGCCTGAGCCTCGGTGTAAGGGAAGTCCTGAGCCTCCTCGCCGCAGTCGAAGCGCCGGTCGTTGTGATGCTCCAGCCGGTAGAGGATTCCCGGCGCGGCCGAGCGCGGGATGACCCAGAGGCAGCCGTTCTCGACGGTGGCGTCGTCCATCGCGATCCAGGCGCCTGCCAGCGAGCGGTCGCGGGTGGGAATGTAGATCTCGTCCTGGTGCCAGGGCTGGCCGGGCTTGCCCGCCGATTTGATGAAGAGCATCGACTGCATGCACTTCACGTTGGGGCCGATCACGTGGGTCAGCACCTCGGCGATAGCCGGGTGGCCCAGGTAACCCTCCATGAGCGGCGAAATCTTGTGCGGGAAGTGGATGCACAGGTAGCGCCGCATCGCGTCGTCGTCCGACTCGCCCGGCGCGCCGGGGAGGAAGCCGTTGACGTCGCCTCGCTCGCCCTTGCAGATGGCGGCCGACTCGTGCTTGAGCTCTTCGATCTCCTTGGGGCTCAGGCCGTCCTCGATGACGAGAAAGCCCTGCTCCTTGTAGAAGCGGTCCGCCGCTTCAGTCATCGGCAGCCGGAAGTAGCCGGCGGGCGGCTCACCGTTCGGCCACGACGCCCACGCCGGCAGGCTGCGCGCTTCGGCGCGCGCGTTCAGGCTCTGTTCGGCTTTGAGGGCCACGCTTCTATTATGCGACTCACTCGTTCGGCAACCTTGGATAGTTGAACCGAACCGCGTCGAACCGGCGAACCGCGGCGGGGTCGCCGTGCGGCCCGGCGCCGCGAATCTCGAACGTGTCGCCCTTCACCTCGTAGTGGAACGGACCGCCCGTCCGCGGGTCGATCGCCGCATCGCCGCCGAGCGGTAGCGCGGTCGGGAGCTTCCCAGTCTTCCGCCACTCCCGAAAGACCGCCGCCGTTTGGAGCAGGACCCGCTGGGTCGAAACTGCATGAGAGGAAACATCCACCAGGCCCGAGTCGTCGAAGCCAAAGTACTCGACCGCCATCCCGTCCAGGCCGTCGCATGAGCTCTCATGAACCCGGCGTAGGTCCCGGTCGAGCTTCAACCAATCTCCTCCGTCTGCTCGGATCGCGGCCACCTCCTGGCGAACGTTCCGCCATACTCGCCGCCGCCACCGGGCGACCATGCCCGGGACGTGGAGCGCGATTCTGAATTTGTCGAGGCCGCTGCCCGACGAGAGCCCCGCCTCCGCCACGGCCGGGGATGACAGCATCTCGATGGCCCATAAGTTCGAGACTTCCACTGCTCGCTCGAAATTGGGGTGGAGCTGGGGAATGGCGTCCAGGGTTCGGGTCGCGGCTTCCGCGACACCTGCCTCCCGGCCGTGCTGCTCGAGAATCCGCCGCACGACGCCTCGAACGTTCTGGCCGAACGCTTCGGCGTCCAACACGCCGACGACGTCGCTCCGGTCCAACTGGTGAACTCCAACATTGCCCAGCCTGGACGCGAGCTTCAGGCCCTCAAGCGGCCGGCCGGTTCGCGCTTCGGCCACCGCCTCTGCCGTCACCAATCTGAGGAGATGCCGGATATCCGAACCGATCCGAACGGGTGGGTCGAAGTTGGATTGAATGGGGAGCCCAAAGTCGCACTGCGGCTTGGCGGCGCCCTTCAAGAAGAGCGCCACGGCGACGCGGTTGGCGACGAAGTTCTCGTGGTCCAGCTTCGCCAGCTTGTCTTGGTCTTGGGACTCCGCATAGGGAAGGCTCTTGACCCCGGCGTACGCCGCGATCGCGGCCATGTACTCGGGCGCCGCGTTCGCGGCGGGCGGGACGGGCGGCCTTGGCGGGAACTCGGCGTAAGTCGTCGGGATCCCTTCCTTTCTGGCGAGGTCGCGCTCCGATGTCGAAGCGCCGGTGTACAGCCACCACCCCGCCCCGCCGACGACGCCCGCGGCGAGCGTCACCAGGATCGCGATCCAGACATTCCGACGCCGGCTTGACGCCATAAATTGAATTGTATGCCCTCCGACGTTTGTCCTCCCCCCGGAGGACTAGGCGCCGGTAACGCCCGGCGCCGCCTATGCCGCGAGATCAGGGCTTGGGCAAGACGAACTCGAACCGAACCAAATCGTCCTTCGCACCCCGGAAATATACTCCCCGATCTCCGGCAGCCTGGATGACAAATCCCCTCCGGGTTGCCTCGTACCGAATCTGGCTATTCAACCGAGGATCGGTCAGTTCGTCGCCTAGAAGCGGCAGGCTCGCCGGAAACTTTCCGGTCCGACCGTATAGCTTCAAGACCGCCGCCGCCTGGTCGGTTACCCTGCGAATCGCCGTGAACCGCGGAATCGTCGAGACCCACCATGCAGGGTTCCCGGTCATCTTCGCGAGGAAGAGACCGTCGGTGCGCGAAGTCTCTTCCTTGTAGATGCGGTCCAAATCTCGGTCCAACTTGACCCAGTCCCCACTGGCTTCGCGCATGGCGGCGACCTCGCGGCGGGTCGAACGCCAAAGGCTCGCTTTCCAGCGCTGAATCATTCCCGGTATATAGCTCTCGGCGAGGAGCTCTTTCGATGCGAGCTTGTTCGGATACTCGAATCTGCCCCATACCTGGCGCGCCCTCCCTAGGTAATGAATTCGATTGAGCGTGCTTTGCTCCAGCATCTGCACGGGGTCGGTGTGCAGCGCTACTCGACGAACTGCTTCTTCGGTTGCTTCGGGCACTCCGGGCTCCATCCAATGATCCCGAAGTATCGCTTGCACGCTCCTGCAGACCGAATAGGCGCAGAGCTGGGCATCGGAGAACATCAGATCGTTCGGGGTTTCCGAGAGGTGACCCGCAACGGGCGCAACTTGTGCGAGAAGGTGTAGCCCCTTGACCGCGTGGCCGCCACTAGCCTCCAGGCGAGCCTCCCGCGTCGCTGCACTCACGAGCATCACAAGCGGCGTCGCGTCTTTCCCGATTCTGGCCTGGTCGAGCGGAATCTTATAGCCGAAGTCGCAATGAGGTTTCTTGGCGCCCCGGATGAGGGACTCCAGCTGTGGTCGGCATTGGGCGTACCACTCGTGCCACCCGCCGGCTGCGGCAGCTCCAGAACCAAACGACGGAACGAATTCCTTGATGCTCATGGCCTCCCGGTACTCGATCGCCGCGTTCTCGGCATCCTGAGTCGGCGCGTGCCGCGGGAACTCGCTCCACTTGGTGGGAATGCCCGCCGCCCGGGCGAGCGCCTCTTCTCGGTCGGCGTCCGGACCCGACCGCATCATCCACCAACCGGTGACCCCAAAAAGGCAGAGAGCCGCCCCTCCGAAGAAGAGCAGCTTCCTGCCTCGACTCACTAACTTAGAGCCCTAGAATCTTAGAAACCTAGCAACCCAAGCTAGTGATTCATGTCGTGCTGGGTCTTCTCGGGCGGCGCCGGCTGCTTGAGCATCTTGAGCGCGTCGACGTGGATCTTGTCGCCGGAGATGGTCGCCGTAACCTGAACGAGGTGGCCCTCATGCCCCTTCACGGCATCCGGGTTCTCGATCTTGTAGATCTTGTGGTCCTTGTTGTCGAACACGAACACGTACGTGCCGCCGCGCTTGAGGCAGCTTTGCGCGCACGCCATATGGCCGACGCTGGCGCACTTGACGCCGCACTTCTCGTCGCCGACCCATCCCTTATAGACGTGGGGCTTGGCGGCGAAGGCCGAGGCGGAGACGACGGCGAGCGAAATCAGAGCGAGGTTTTTCATGGTGGCTTCTCCCGTAACCCGAGATTTGCAGGTTGTGTTACCAGTATACGAGGTGCAGACAAATCTGTCCTCCCACTGGGAGGACTAGCCCGCAGGGCGAAGGGAGGGCGCCCTCCCCAGTCTTACAACTTCACCTTCAGATACGTCTTCTGCGGATACGTGAAGCTCACCAGGTTCGGCGTCGCGGGAAACCGCTTCAGCCCGCCCGGCGAGGAGATAATGAAACCTTCCTTCGTCACTCCGTATCGAAGCTGTCCGCCGGCCAGGTCGAACGGGTCGCTGGTCTTGTACTTGGTCGGGAGCGAACTGGGCAATCCCTTCTTCTCCTCGTTCGCGGCCAGCATCTCCAGCGCTGCCGCCGTCATCCGGCAGTTGGCGGTTCCCTTGAGCTCTTGCTCGATGCACGAGGCGACGAGGAGCCCTGCCGAGGCCTTCGCCAGGTCCTGGGGGTTGGTCGGGAGGCTGCCTTCGCCGACCCAAGCGCGAAACTTCTGATCGATGGCGGCGAGCGAAGCGGTCGACTTCACAATCGCCAGAGATCGGGCGAAGTCACTCAACTCCTTCTTGCCGCGCGCCGAGCTCGCTTCCGGCATTCGCTTTCCGGCGGCCACCTCCGCGTTGATGATCGCCGCCCAATCCGGGGCGTCCTCCATGCCGGCCGCGATCGACGCCAACTTTCGAAGCTCGGGAGCGTCAGGGCTCGTGTCCTGGTCCACATGGTGAATGGCATTGGTGACAATAGCCTGAACCCCCACGTGAACCAGGAGGGCCAGCAGAGACCCCGGTTGCTGACCGGTCAGCTTGCTTATCCGCGCCGCGGCCTCGAAGTCTCTGATGGCATCCTCCGACTTGGCGGAGGCGAAACGAAGCCGCGCTCTCGCCACGAGCAGCTTGGCGAGGTTCTTGAGAAAGACGAGGTACTCGCCCACCGCCTTGTGCGCGGGTGACATGGCAGAGGATGTCTCAACGAGAACGGCCGCAGGCGCGAGCTCGCTCCCGTATTGTCCGAACGCGAGCACGCCGTCGGCCTCGTCCAGAGCTGCGTCGTACGGCTTGAGTGCTGCCTTGAGCCCCTCGATGCCGTCCGGCTGCCGCACGTCGTACTCCGCGGTTGAATCGGGTTTGCCCGCGGCGTTCACCTTAGCTTGAACATCCGCCAATAGGCTCGGCGCATCCTTCGGCGCCGGCTTGGCCGTCCCACCCGGCTTGCAGCCGGCGACGAGGACGAGCGGGATCAGCGC
>DATGIR010000089.1:0-6208 GCA_035295605.1 Fimbriimonadaceae bacterium
AACTCGGCGTGCCTGACTCCATCGCCGCCCAAGATGCGGAGGGGATGGAGCACCACGCGAGCGAGACCACGCTCGACGCGATCCGCACCTTCCTTGAAGCGGGCGTGAGGTAAGACGGGGCTGTGGCGCTCCCAGATCCTGATGTCCCGCTTCAGGGGCGCCGCTTCGTTATCGTCGCTGCCATCGTCGGCGTCATCTTCACCGTGCTGATGGCGGTGCTAACGTACGCTTTCGCTGTGGGCTGGTCAGTGCTCCACCACCAGCCGAACCCGGTCCCGACCCCCGGCTCGAGTTCGACCTACCAGCAAGACACAAACGAAAAGAGCCCGGCGTCTTAGACGCCGGGCTCTTGGAGTGTCTGTTACGGAAGGAGCTTTCGAGCCGGAATCGGCATCTCGCCCTTGTTGAGTTTCTCGTTCGGTCGCGGGTCGGCGGCTTCCTTGCGGTCGTCCGGCGTCACTTCGCGCGCCGTCAGGAAGAACACGACTTCCGACCGCTTCCGGTCGTGAGTCGTCTGGCGGAAGAGCTGTCCGAAGATCGGCAGGTCGCCGAGGAACGGAAGCTTCTGCACGTTCATGATGTCCTGATCCTGGATCAGGCCACCGATTGCGATGGTCTCGCCGCTTTGCATGCTAACCGTGCTCTGCGAGAACCGGACGCTGGTCTGCGGCAGGTTCAACGTGATACCGGTGCTGTTGGTCGAGGTGAACCCCTTGAGGAAGCTCACAACCGGTCGCATGTCCATCGTGATGTGTCCGTCGCCGCCGATGCGCGGGAGAACCGACAGGCGGACGCCCACCTTGATCTCATCCGACGTGATCGTCGGGCCGGTTTGGCTCGATACGATCGACGACACGTACTTGATGTCGTCGCCGACGAAGATTTCCGACTCCCGCCCGTCCATAGCGAGCAGGTTCGGTCGCGAGATCAGGTTGTTCTTGTTGGCGATTGCGTCCAGCGAGGCGGTCACGCTGCCGAACGAACCTCCGTTGAAGCCCAATCGACCCGTGATCGAGTTGGCCGGCGCCTGGTTGCCGTTGATGCCTCCCTGCGACTGGTTCAAGTTGATCGTCTTGACCGTGCCGCCGGTGAGCAGGCTCCAATTGATGCCGAGCTGAATGGCGTCTTCCTTGGAAAGCTCCATCACCCGCATCTCGATCGCGAGCTGCTTGGGAGCGATGTCAACCTGGCCGAGGTACTTCAGAGCTTCTTGGATCTGAGTGTCGGAGCCACGCAGGACTAGGCGCATCGGCAGAGCTGAGGGCTCCTGGTCGTCGAACGGAAGGTCCGGCGTACCGAAGCTGCCACCGCCGTGGCCGACGCCCTGCTGGGAGCTTTGACCGCCCTGACCCTGAGCGCCTGCGCTCGATGGAGCAGTCGTCGCTTGGGTCTGAGACTGTTGGCTGAACGCCGTGCCCTTGTTGTAGAGGCGCGGATTCGCGGCGGCGGCCGGCGGGTTCGTCACGATCAGTCCCGGCACGTTCGCAACCAGGTCCTCTCGCAGCGAGCGCGGGTCGGCGTACTTGATGTCGTACATGTAGACCTTGGACGTGGCGCCGGCACCCGTATCGAGCGTTCGCAGCTTCGTGATCGTCGCCGCGACGGCATCCTCGGGTCCCGAGATCAACAGGGTCTGAACCGTGCTCTTGACCGGCGACGCTACGAGCGTCACTGTTCCGCTATGGTCGCTGTCGTCGATCACCTTCTTGAGGTCGGCGGCCAGGCCGCTCTGAACCATGTAGGTGGCGGATGAAGGCTCGGGCTTACCCGCGTCCAATTCCTTCTTCAGCTGGGCTTCCAACATCTGCTTGTTGTGATCCCAAATCTTGACGGCCTTGTTGTGCTCGCTCTCGGCGTCGATAACCTCTTCGTCCAGTTTGTGGACCAGGGCCTCCGCCTGGGAAACCCACTTCTGGTCTCCCACGAGCACGAGATAAGGCGTCTCGGTCGCGTCCTTCTTGGTGTCCGCGCCTCCGCCCGGGGCGGCGCCTTGCGGGGCTTGACCCGACGGCGCAGCCGCCGGAGGAGCCCCCGGCGCGGCCGCTTGGCCGGCGCCGGCAGCGCCGCCGCCCGCAGGGCTCGGCGCAGAGGAACCACCGCCGACCGCCGCAGCGAGCTTTTCCTGCTCGCCGGGCAGCATCACTTGAAGCGGAATCGGGCCGAACCACTTGAGGACCGCGGCCTTGATGGCGTCGCCCTCGCCGCTGACGATCGGAACGATCCGGATTACGTTCTGGTTCGGGTTTCGCGGGGCCAGGCTCATCATCGTCGGGCCATACAGGGCGGTCGTGGTCACGACATAGCTATCCTGAACTCGGGCATATCGGAGACCGGCGAGCGCCGTTACGAAGTCGAGTGCATCGTTGACGGTCACCTTGTCGAGCGAGACCGTGATCTTCTTTCCCGTCACTTCAGGAGCGGTGACGATATTGACGTCCGCCTGGAGGGCGAGCGCCTTCAAAATCTGAACGACGTCGGTGTTCACGAAGTCGAGCGAGACGCGCTGGGCGCCCGCCGCGGCTTCCTTGGCCGCCTTCAGGCGGGTTGCGTCTACCGGCATCGGCTGCTTGAGCATCGGGTCGGCCTGCGCACCGCTCGGCTTGGCCTTCGGCTTGTCGGCCTTGGCCGGCTTCTGCTCGGTCGGCACGTTCACGCTGATCGTGTAGCCACCGTCGCACGCCGCGAGCACGGGCTTCTCATCGGGTTGGAGCCGGACGAGCACGCGAACAACCGGCGGCTTCGAGCGGTACCACAGCGCCTTGGCCGAGCTGACCCCCGCGCTGTCGACATCGAGGCTCTTCGCGCTGCCCTGAAGCTTCGCATTGAATTCCACGATGTAGGCCTTGCCGCCAAGCAACCGCAATTCGCGGGGCTGGGACAGATCCTTACCTTCGATCTTGAGTTGCACGCCCTGGCCGATCTCCTGCTTGGAGAGACCGGTGACCCATCCTTCGGTCGGCGCAATCGCGGCAAGGCCGAGAAGGCCACCCGCGCTGATTAGTCGAATCCATTCGTTATGCATAGTTCTAGTTCGCATCAGGAGTCCCTCCCAAGCTCAGCTTCACTGAATGACCATGGAAGCTGACGACGGCGCGGCCCTTTTGCACAGCGAGAAGCTGTGAGTCGCCATCCAGCGATCCGCCCAGCGGCACCAGACGCTGAGCGCCCGCGGTGTCCGTGAAGACGGCGGCCGGATGTTGGCCAGTGATGAGTCCGGAAAGTCGATAGCCGAAGACCGGCTTCGCCGGCGCGACTGAAATCGGAGCAAAGCCGCCGGCGCCGGGTAAGCCCTCACCCATGGTGAGACTGCCCCCGATGCGGCGTGGCGCGGGCAGAGCCTTCGCGGTCGGCTGAGGCTTCGGGTTCGGGTCCGGCATCCCGCTGTCGGCCGGGGCGTTGAACGGATCGCGTACCGGAAGCGCTGTCGCGTAGGCCGGGTTCTTCGGTCCATCGTCCTTCTTGTCCGCGGTCGGCGCGGCCTTTTTGGCCGGCGCCGGCTTGGGGGCCGGGGCACTGCCGCCGCCGCCCAGGAACTGGAAGGCGCCGACGCCAATGACGATGAAGGCGAGAACGCCCACGATTGCTAGTTTTTTCTTGTCATCCTTCAACTCGAACCCTCCTTGCCTTAGCAAACGCGGTCTTGACGGTCGGACCCGCGTTAGCGGGCGCCGAAACCTTGAGCTTCGCGTTGGGATCGTTAGCGGGTGTGCTTGCCGCGCCGGCCGGTCCGGGCTTGGTCGCAGGTTTAGTCCCCTGCGCGGTGCCCTGGCCAGGCGTGGCGGTGGTGCCGGCGGGTGCGGTGGTCGCACCCGGCGTTCCCGCTGCAGGCGCGCCACTCGGCGCCCCCGTCGCGGGGGCGGCCGCCTGGGCGTCCGCCTTGAAAATGTACGCCCGAAGCTGAACCGTCACGTTGACGAGTCCCGATTTCGCGTTCGGCGCGGATGAGCGTGCCGGTTCGATCGAAACCATCTTGGCGGCCACGATCTTCGGGAAAGTCGGCAGGTTCGTGACGAACTTCTCGACCGAATCGAACGAGCCGGTGCCCGTCACCTGAATCGTCAGCTCGTCGTAAGGCTTCGAATCCTTCTTCTTGCTCGGGTCGTCGTCGCCTGGCTTCTTGGGCGCCGGCCGAACGCCGGTCACCGCGATGCCGTTGGACTTCCCGAACGCGTCGAGGTCCTGCAAAAGCGAGGGCACATAGGCGGCGCTCGATACGTTAGCCTCGAGGTGGACGAGGCTTTGCTTCGCCCCCTCCAGCTTCATCGTCGACTGTTCGAGCCGAGCCTGAACCGCCTTCGGGTCGCTAACCTCGGTACGGAGCTTTGCCACGCGGCCGTTGATCTCGCCGAGCTTGGTGTACTGGAAGTAGCACAGGGCTCCGCCGACGACGACGGTTCCAAGCGCGAGATACATGAATGCTTTGGGATTCGGTCGTGATGTCATGACTTCTGCTCCACCGGCTTCGCCTCGGACGTGTGAACGACTTCCGCGTCGATCTGGAACTGGGTTTGCTTGACCGCGCCCAACTCCTTCTCCTGCGTGTACTTGAGTTGCACGTTGTCGAGATCGGTCGAGTTCTCCAACCGGAACAGGAACTCGGAGATCGGCGCCTGCGAGGTCGCGAGGCCCTCGAACGACGCCACGATCGGCTTGCTCGGATCGTTGCTCGTCGCACGCATCGCGGTGAGCCACGACTCGTGGGGCGTCTGCTCGGACAGGTGCTTGAGGATCCTTGCCCACCGCTCGGTGGTCGTCTGGGCGTTGCCCAGCGTCTCGAGCCGCGGCTTGAGGGCCGACTCGTCCTGTTCGTTCACCTCGATCGCCTTCATCATCGGCGCGATCGTCTGGCGCGTGGCGTTCAGCTTGGATTCGGACGCCTTGGCCGTCTCACAGGCAAACGCCAGGAAGCCGAAAACGCAGATCGCACCGCCGGCGGCGCCGGCGAAGACCGCGAAATAGGTTCGGGCGCTTCGCTCGTCGCGCTTGATGGCAAGTCGCTGCTCTTGAATGAGGTTAATCAGTGGCATGGCTTATGCGGCCTCCTCGTCCGAACTCGCTTCAGAGTCCGGCTTCTGGGCCTTGTTCTTCGAACCTTTCGCCTCGTCCTCGCCGGCCAAGAACGTAGGTTCGGGGCGCGGGTCGGGCGATTGCGGCTTGGCTTCGATTAACGTCGCATCGATGGGTTCGAGGCTCGAACCTCGAAGGAATTCGATCTCCGGATCCTGGGAACCGGTCTTGCCCGGGTTCGGCACCTGTGAATCGGCGCGCGGGGTAAGAAGTCCGGTCGGCTTGGCGTGCTTCGGGTTGCCGAAGAGCCATGTGGCGGCCTTCTTCACCTTGTTCTCCGACTCTGCGCCTTCCGGTCTTTCGACCTGGACTTTCGCCGGCTTGGGTGCACGGGCAAACATGGACTTCTTGGGCTTGGCTTCCTTAGCCGGCTTTTCAGCCTTGGGAGGCTTGGCTGCCTTCACCTTTGCGGGCTTTTCGGCTTTCGGCGGCTTCTCGGCCTTGGCCGGTTTCTCCGCCTTCGCCGGTTTCGGACGAGCCACGTCCTTAGGCGCCTTCGGAGCCCTCTTGCCGAGCGAGAAGAACGGCTTTCGCTCCTTCTTCCCATCCATTTGCCTCGCCGGGCCGTTCAGCGTCGAGGAGACGGGTTCGTCGAGGAGTGCAGAACGGACGGCCGGATTCTCGTGCTCATCGAAGGACGACATCGAGAAAGCCGCCGGCACCTCCGGCGCAACCGGTGTCTCGATTGAGGTTTCCGGGGCAGGAGCTTCGTATGCCGGTTCGTCGGTTGAGACCGTCTCTGCGTACTCGGCGGCCGGGGCATCGGGCTCGACTTCGTTGATCGGTGCGTGTTCCGTCACCGGCTCAGGCGCCGGCTCGGAGTGGGCAACGGTTCGACCTGCCATTCGCTGGCTGGCCGAAAGCGGCTGCGTGAGTTCGTCGATCTGGGGAGCGGCATCCGCATGCTCCTCCGCCTGCGCCGTTGTCGGCTCGGCCGGAGCGCCGGTTTCAAAGGCGCCGATCAGCGCCGCCAGCTCCGGTCCGTACTTCTCTTCAACTCCAGCTGGCTCTTCCGCCATCGCCACTGCCGGTTCCGGAGCGTCGATCGCCGGAGCTTCGTGCTTCGGCTCCTCCGCTTGTTCGATCTCCGGCGCCAGGGTTGGCGCTTCCGCGACCATTGGAATCTCTGCCGGCTCTTCGA
>DATGIR010000090.1:0-3403 GCA_035295605.1 Fimbriimonadaceae bacterium
CCAAGTGGCTGCCCTACAACGGAGGCCGCGACCACACGGTTGAGGAGATGATGGACTACCCGCGGTGGAACATGAACTACCACCTGGGGCAGATCGCGTATATCCAGACGCTCTATGGAGACCGGGAAATGTATTGAGGCAGGCGGTACCCTTTTAGGTTCATGACCGTCGCCGAGCTGCGCGATAAATACATCCGATTTTTCGTCTCGAAGGGCCACGAGATTCTCCCTTCGGGCTCGCTCGTGCCGTACGACATCACCGGCAAGCTCGACGAGTCGCTGCTCTTTAACGGGGCGGGGATGATCCAGTTCAAGCCCTACTTCCTGGGGGTGGCGACGCCCGAGCACCGGCGAGTGACGACCGCCCAAAAGTGCCTGCGCACGGGCGACATCGACGAGGTCGGCGACGACACCCATCTCACGTTCTTCGAGATGCTGGGGAACTTCTCGTTCGGCGACTACTTCGCCCCCCAGGCGATCGCGTATTCGTGGGAGTTCATGACCGGCGCCGAGTGGCTGGGACTCGAACCCAAGCGGCTGGCGTTCACGATCTTCGAGAAGGACGACGAGGCGTTCGACGAGTGGTCGCGCTGGCTGATTCCCGCCGGCATCAAGCCGGAGACGCGGATCTTTCGGCTGGACGAGGAGAGCAACTACTGGCCGGCGGGCGCCTACTCGAAGGGTCCTCCGGGGCCGTGCGGACCGAACTCGGAGATGTTCTACTGGGTGGCGCCCGAGCCCGCCCCCGAGGGCCCTTACAGCCGCGAGGATTTCTTACGGGACGAGGAGGCCGGGAAGTGGCTGGAGTTCTGGAACGACGTGTTCATCCAGTACGACTGGCGCGGCCACTTGAAGAACCCGGCGCGGCCCTCCGAGGGTTACGTGAAGGACGAGGTCGCGGCGCTGCCGTTCAAGTCGGTGGACACCGGCATGGGGCTGGAGCGCACGGCGGTGGTGCTCAGCGAGGGCGCGTACAAGTCGGTGTACGACACCGACGCGTTCATGCCGCTGCTGGGGGCGATTCAGGGGCTGCTGGCCCACGGCGACCACCCGGCGAGGTCCAAGCGAATCGTCGCGGACCATGTGCGGGCGGCATGCTTCTGCCTGGCCGACGGGATCCTTCCCGGCAATAACGGCCGCGCCTACGTCTTGCGCCGCCTGATTCGGCGGGCGGTGCTCAGCGGGTATCGCTCGCTGGGGCTTTCGAAGCCGTTTCTGCGGGGGCTGGTGGCGACGGTCGTGGACACGTTCGGCGGGTTCTACACGGAGCTGGCCGAGAAGCAGACGACTTTGGAGGAGATCCTCGACAACGAGGAGGCGCTGTTCCGGCGGACCTTGGAGCGGGGGGTTTCGCTGCTCACCGCGCACCTGGAGAAGATGGAGCGCGGCAGCACGTTGAGCGGCGAGCAGGCATTCGATTTGTACGAGACGTACGGGTTTCCGCTCGAGGTCACGACAGAAATCTGCCACGAGCACGGGATTCGGGTCGACATCGAGGGGTACGAGGCGGCGCTGGCGGAGGCGCAGAAGCGTTCGCGGGCCGGCCAGGAGCGCCAGACGGTTTACGGCGGGGTCGCCGGGGACCACTTTTTCGGTCAGTCGGACACCAGGTTCTTAGGATACGAAAAGCTTGAAGCCTCAGGGGCTGTGCTCCAAGCCGAGCCGACTGAAGATGGAGATGTCGAGGTCGCGCTCGACCAGTCGCCTTTCTATGCCGCTTCAGGCGGTCAAGCCTCGGACTGCGGGACATTTCGCACCGAAGCCGGCAATGCGACCGTAGTGAGGGTAGAGAATCGCCGGGGGGTGATCGTGCACACCGCTCGCCTCGCCGGCTCGAGTCAGGCTGCTCTCCTTGAAGCGCTGAGGGATCGATCGGTATGGGCTCAAGTCGACGCGCCGCGACGGCGGGCGACCCAGCGAAACCACACCGCGACCCACCTGCTTCAGGCGGCGCTGCGCAAGGTGCTCGGCGCGCACGTGACCCAGGCGGGCTCGTACGTGGGGCCGGACCGGCTTCGGTTCGACTTCACCCACGGGAAGGCGCTGACGGCGGAAGAGCTCGGGCGGATCGAGCGGATGGTGAACGAGGAGATCCTCACCAACACGCCGGTGACCACCTACGTGGACCTGCCGATCGAGGAAGCCAAGGAGATGGGGGCGATGGCGCTGTTCGGCGAGAAGTACGGCGACAAGGTTCGGATGGTCGAGGTCGGCGAGTTCAGCCGCGAGCTTTGCGGCGGCACCCACGTTCGGGCGCTGGGGGAGATCGGGCTGTTCAAGATCGCGAGCGAGGCGAGCGCGGCGAGCGGCGTGCGGCGGATCGAGGCGGTGACAGGCGAGGGCGCCTACGAGTGGACGCTGGAGGAGGAGGGGCGCCTGCGGGAGGCGGCCGCGCGGCTGAAGTCGACGCCGCGTGAGATCCTTTCCGCGATCGACAAGACGCTGGAGGCGCAGCGCGAGCTCAAGCAGCGGCTGGAGCGGATGCGGAGCTCGGGGGCGGGCGCTTCGGGCGGCGCCGCTACCGATTTGGGGAAGGCGGAGCTGGTGACGGAGCTGCTTCGGGAGGGCGAGACCGCCGATGCGACATTGACTGCCGACCGCTTGGTGGAAGGTCAGCCGCGCCGGGTGGTGGTGGTGGCGCTGGCGGCGAACGGCAAGCTGACGTTCGTGGCCAAGGTCGGGGCGGAGGCGCAGGCGGCGGGCGCGCATGCCGGGAATCTGGTTCGGGAGCTGGCGAAGCTGTGCGGCGGAGGCGGCGGCGGCGGGCCGTCGTTCGCGACCGCGGGGGGCAAGGAGCCGGGGAAAGCGGAAGAAGCGCTGAAGGCGGCGGAAGAGGTTTTGAAAGGGCAGCTGGTCTAGGCCCACCTGCGTCTCCTCTCCCTCCGGGGTGAGGGCGCCGTCCCCGTGCGTCTCCTCTCCCCCCGGGAGAGGTCCGCGAAGCGGGGTGAGGGCGCCCACCACCTAAATCTCTTCTCCCTCCGGGAGAGGTCCGCGAAGCGGGGTGAGGGCGCCTACGCCCTCCCTTCGCGTCGCTTCGCTCGGCTAGTCCCCCCGGCGGGGGGACAGAATCCGGACATGAGAGAAGCTAGCCCGTGCTCTGTAGGGCGGCGGCGATGCCGGCGATGGTTTGGAGCATGGCCTCGCGCCAGGGGCCGGATTGCTCCTCGGGCGAGAGCTTTTCCCAACGGTCCATGAGGTGGACCTGGAGCGCGCTGAGCGGCGCCACCGCCGGGTTCCGGAACTCGATCGTCTTGCGCACGACGGGGGCGTGGGCCATCAGCTCGGTCTGACCGGTTAGCTGGAGGACCGCCTCGACGGTTCGGCGGTGCTCATCCGCGATGAGGCCGTGTAGGCGCTTGCCGAGCTCCTTCGGCTTCACGCGCGCGGCATACCAATCGGCGGTC
>DATGIR010000091.1:0-3040 GCA_035295605.1 Fimbriimonadaceae bacterium
GCCAGCCCGGACAGCACCAGGAACAACCACGTCCGCGGCGCGACGGCGGCCGGCGACTGGGGGGAGCGAAACAGGGCAATCGACCACGCGAAGACCAGGATGACCACCGTGCGGATGGCCGTGGCCAGGTCGGAGTTCACGTCCTTGACCCCCACCTTGGCCAGCACCGCCGTCAGCCCCGCGAACAGCGCCGAAAGAACCGCCCAGACCCGGTAGTCGCCCCACATATACCGAGTGTGGCACCGCTTAGGAAAGGCCGGTATGCGTCGCCTTCCACCGCTTCATCAGCTCGTTGCACGCCTTGCCCCACGTCTCGTACTTGAACTCGAACCCCGCGTTGAGCAGCTTGCCCGGGATCACGCGACGGCTTTTGAGCAGCAACTCGCTCTCCGACTTCATCAGCGCCATCGTCGGTTCCAGCAGCCACCTTGGCACCGGCAGCCCGATCCGGGTGCCGAATGCCTCTCGAACATCCTCCATGAACTCCCAGTTCGGCAACGGGCTCGGCGCGGTCATGTTCACCGGCCCCGAAATCTCCTCCTGCTCCATAAGAAACCAAACCGCGTTGGCGAAGTCCTCCTCGTGAATCCAAGACACGTACTGTTTGCCCGTACCGACCCGGCCGCCTACGCCCCACTTGGCCGCTTTGGCGAAGTGCTCGAACGGCCCGCCCTTGTCCGGGCTCATCACGATCGTCGAGCGCATCGCGATCTTTCGCGTGCTCGGCGTCTTGGCGTTGTCCAGCTCCGCCTCCCAAGCCTTGACGAGGCCCACGATCGCTTTCCACTTCGGCGGAAGGTTCGGCTCGGTGCCCCCGATGAGGCCATGTTCTTCGTCGTTCGGCGCGTCGTACCGGTGAGCATAGATCGAGGCCGCGCTCGCCTGCAGCCAAAGCTTCGGCGGATTCTTGGCCGCCGCTATCGCCTGCCCGATCACCCGCGTCGAGGCGATGCGCGAGTGGGTCAGCTCGGTCATGTTCTCCGTCGTGTAACGGCAGTTGATCGA
This sequence comes from Fimbriimonadaceae bacterium, assembly GCA_035295605.1. GTDB lineage: Bacteria > Armatimonadota > Fimbriimonadia > Fimbriimonadales > Fimbriimonadaceae > DAIDHV01. The sequence continues at coordinate 1,006 of DATGIR010000091.1, forward strand.
CTTGCCCGCAAGATTGATCACCACGTCGGCGCCCTCGAGTTCGGCTGCCCAGTCGCCGAGTGTCGCCGCGTCCCACTTCACGTTGCCGGGCCGCTTTGACAGGATCACGACGTCCGCCTCCCGCGCCAGGTAACGCCGCAGCGCGGTTCCCACCATGCCGGTCCCTCCCGCCATGACGATCTTCATCGGTAGAGGCAGTCTAAGCCATCCCGCCACAAAGTGGCGGGATGGCTTAGGTTCGAATTGGGACCTTAGACCCATGTAACGGCCCCGTAACACCGGCCTCGAAACAATGAACCCGTGAAATTCGGCGTGCTCCTAGGACTTGGACTGTTGACGGTGACGGCTGCCCGCGCCGCCGACTACACGCTTTACGCCACACCGGATGGGAAGACCAAGGCCGTGCTGACTACCGCCAACGTCAACCTGAGCACGACCACTCTTCAGTCAGGCTCGGGAACCCTCAAGCTGACGGTTGCGGGGGTGAGTCTCCCTGCCATCGGTCCGCTCACATTCTCCGACCTCGTGGCCAACGCTCAGGGCATCACCGGGGTCGACCTCAGCATGCCGACCACCGGGAATCCGGTCACGTTGCCCAGCTTGGACACCAGCGGCCTCGACCTCATCGTCGCCATCGGAAGCTCGTTCAAGTACACCGCTGCCGCAGGAGGCAAGCCGGCGACGCTCGCCCTCAAGGGCGGAAGCTACCTCAGCGCCCCGTTCCAGGACTCTAACAACGTCCCCGTCCAGCTCAAATTCGATTCCCTCGTCCTTGGCTCGGATGGAAGCATCAACAGCACCGGCACCCTCACCGTCGTCCAGGCCAACCCGATCAAGCTTCCGGTCGTCTCCCTCATTTCCGGCACCTGCAACTACGCGTTCTCGGCCCAGCCCAATCAGCCCGCCCAACTCACCTGTAAGTGCCCGGACATCGTCATCGGGCTTTCCATCCCCGATATCGCCACCAACGACGACAAGCCGATTACGGTCGAGGCGACGAACCTCAATTTCGATATCGACGGGGTCGTCACCTTCGACTCCGCCGTTTTCCCGTCGGGAAAGGTCCCCTCCTCGACCATCAAGGTTTCGCTCGCCGATCCCAACGGCTTCCTGCTAGACCTCACCTACGCCAAGGTGTCGATGAAGAGTAATTCGTTCTCGTCCGCCTCCTTCAAGGGCTCGGTGACGCTGCCGGCCGTCTTCAGCTCGACCGATCCAACCACCGGCACCTCGACGCCGATCGTCATCGACAACTTCGACCTCGAGATTCCGGCAAGCGGAGCGAAGACCCTGACCCTCGCCACGAACCAGATCGACGTCTTCTGGAACACCTTCCACCTGCAAATCCCCGCCGCGACCGGTAGTACGCCTAACTTTTCGCTCGCCTTCAATGGGCCGGGGAAGGGCATTTCGATCAGCGCCGCGACACTGTTCCTCCCCCCCGCCTTCGGCTCCGGAGCCAAGGTCGCGGTCCAGAACTTCAAGCTCGATTCCGGCGGCATCACCGGCACTTTCGATTCGAGCGCGAGCAACTCGGCCAACGCCCCGCTGCCGGCGGTCACCGTCCCCGGCTTCGCAAGCGGCTCGATCAGCGCTCTCACGCTCAAGTTTCTCAAGAACCACCTGACCGACTTCGATGCGACCGGCTCGATCAGCATCCAGAACTTCGGCGGCGCGATCGGGGTGAAGATCGGCTGCTCCGACTCCGGCCTGACCACCGTCACCATCAACCAGACCGACCCGGTGCCGTTTTCGATCTTCGGCCTCCAGATGCAGATCAGCCAGGGCACCGCAACCTATGACGCCTCCACGGGCAAAGGCTCCCTGAAGCTCACCGGTTCGCTCTCCGTCCCGGACGGTTCGAACAACACCGGGGCGGCAGCAGCGTTGGAGTACTTGAAGGGGGCGGAGTTTGCGTTCAAGGATCTGACCCTCGACGCAAGCGGCCTGCTTCAGCTCACCAACGTCTTCCTTGATCTCCCCTCGCCCCAGCCGATCTCAATCGGCCCGGTCAGCGTCCTGCTGAACCAGATCG
>DATGIR010000092.1:0-14534 GCA_035295605.1 Fimbriimonadaceae bacterium
CTGCTGGGTGCTGAGCTCATCAAAGCGGGTGGTGAGCCGGTCGTAGGCCTCGATGGCCCCGACGTTGACGTCGCCCATCGCCCGGAGGTCGCGCCGCAGCCGGCCGACCAGCGACGCGGCGTCCGGAGGCAGCTCCTCATGCGGTGCGGCGAGCGCCTCCGCCTCCCCGATCCCGTACTCTTCGAGCAGCCGCTCGACGGCGCTGATCCGGCGCCCTTCCGCGCGAGTCCGCTGAAGCTCCGCCTGATGGGACGTGTCGGAGAGCGCGGCGAGGTTTTCCCGGGCGTCGCGGGCTTGATCTGACAGGCCGACGCTTCGCTCCACCAGCTCGCGCTTACCCTGCAGCAGCTTCTGCAGCCGCTCCTCGGCCGAGCTGCTTAGCTTGGTGGTCCGCTCGACCTCCTTGGTGAGCCGGTCGACCTCCGCGCACAGCCGGATTCGCTCCGGGCCGAGGTTCTCCAACCGCCGCGCCCGCTGGGCCTCGGCCGCCATCAGGTTTTCGAGACGCCGCTCGGCGGCCTGCAGCCGAACCTTGGCCGAGTCGCGCCGACGTTCCGCCTCCAGCAGGCGGCTCTCCATCCCTTCCGCATCCGCGGATTGGGCGGCGAGCGCCTTGAGCAGCTCGTGGCGGCGGGCTTCGATCGCGCTCGCATCGACGGCGGGAAGCAACTCGGCTTGTTCGCCGCCGGTGACCTCGGCGATCTCCCGTTCGAGGCGCGCCTTCGCCTTGGCCGCCGCCTGCGCCTCTTCCCGAAGTGAGTCGGCAAACCGGCGCGCATCGCCGGCGGTGACCTCCGCTTCTTTGAGCTCCTCGAGCGCGGAGGCAAGTTTGGCCGAATCCGCGTCCCGAGCTTGGGTTCGCTCCTGGGCTTCGGCTTCCGCCTTGGCAATGATGGTCTCCAGCTTTTCGAGCTCCTTCTTCAGCTTCTGAAGGTCCGACTTCCGCTGGACCAGGCTGTACCCCTGCTTGGGCGCCGCGCCTCCCGTTACGGCGCCGGCGGCGTGGATGAGCTCGCCGTCGATGGTGACGATGCACCGGTACGGGCGGCCCGAATCGCGCGAGAGACATAGCGCGACGTCGATATCTTCCGCTACCACCACGCGGTTGAGGAGGCTGTCGATGACCGGACGAAAGCGCGGCTGGCACTCCACGAGCTCGCTGGCGCAGCCCACAACGCCCTTCTCGCGGAGCAGCCGCTTGAACTCGGCCCCGGGATCGCGCGGCCGCACCATCGGGATCGGCTGGAACGTGGCCCTCCCCGCCCGATTCTCCTTGAGCCAGCGGACGGCGTCCTTGGCGGTCTCCTCCGAGTCCACGATGAGGTCGTTGACGGAGGCGCCGAGGGCGGTGTCGATCGCCTGGGTCAGGCGGTCGGGAACCGAAATCGCCTCGCCGACCGGGACGAAGTCGCCCTCCAGCTCGCCGGCTTGGGCGGCGTCGAGCACCGCCCGCGCGCCCTGCGAAAGCCCTTCGTGGGCGGCCAGGGTCGCCTCGATGCCTTGAATCCGGCCGGTCAGGCCGGCCCGCTCGGCGAGCGCGTTGCGGACCGCGGAGGCGGTTTGGTCTTCACGCTGCTGCCACGCCGCGAGCGCCTGATGGAGCTCGGCGACCGCGCCGCGAAGCCGCTCGACCTCGGCGACGGCGGTCGCTTCCTCGGACTCGGCTTCGGCGACCGCGGCCGCCGTGTCCGCCTCGGACTCGACGATCCCCTTGAGCTCGCGCCGGGCGCCGCGAAGCCGCTCGGAGCGGTGGGCGTCCTCCACCGCATGCTTCAGGCGGAGGGCTTCGATTCGCTTGGCCTCCTCGAGCTCCCTTTCAAGGGCTCGTAGTTCGGTCGTGAGCTTTGCGGCGGCTTCGTCGCTGCCGGCGCTGTCGCGCCGGAGAGCCTCGAAGGCGGCCTCGTCGGCTTGGGCTTCCGCGCTCGCCTTCTCCAGCTCGGTTTGAGCCTCGGCAACCCGCTCTTCGGTGTTCTCGGTTTCGGCCCCGAGGCTGGCTTCGATCTCGTCGAGACTCGCGTGGCGTTGCTCGGCCAGCCGCAGGTCCCCGGAGGTGCGCTCGAAGGCGGTCATGCTCGCATGCTGGGCGGTGCGGGCGGCCTCGATCTCGGCTTCGGCCTTCTCCATCGAAATGCCGATGGTGTGGAGCTCGCGGTCGAGTTGTTCGGCCCGCTCCGACTCGTTCGCGAGGAGCTTGGCGGCGGCATCGCCGCGCTGGGCGGCGAGCTCGATTTCGCCGACGGCCTTGCGCAGCTCGTGGACGAGGAGTCCGGTTTCGACTTGGCGCAGGCTATGAAGCGCAGTTTTGTAGCGCTGCGCGACCTCGGCCTCCTCGCGAAGTGGTTCGCGCTGGGTTTCGAGCTCCTGGAGGATGTCGCCGATTCGCTCGAGGTGCCCGCGGGCGGCGGTCAACCGGCGCTGGGCTTCAACCTTGCGCGCGCGGTACCGCTGCACGCCGGCCGCTTCGTCGAGCCAGGAGCGGCGATCCTCCGGCGAGGCGGAAAGGGCGGCGTCGATCTCCTTCTGACCGACGATCGCGTACCCGGTTCGGCCCAGCCCGGAGTCGGCGAAGAGTTCGTACACGTCGCGCTGGCGGCAAACCGTTTTGTTGATGCGGTACTCGGCGTCGCCGCTTCGCGTGAGGCGGCGGGTGACGCTCACCTCGGGAGCGTCGATGGGGAGCGAGTTATCCTCGTTGTCGAACAGGAGGGTGACCTCGGCGAAGCCGAGCGGCTTGCGATGGGCGGAGCCGTTGAAGATGACGTCGACGCCGGTGGCGGCGCGGAGGTGCCGCGGGCTTGCCTCACCCAGCCCCCACAGGATCGCATCGACCAGGTTCGACTTGCCGCACCCGTTCGACCCGACGACGGCCGTGAGCTCGCTTTCGATGTCGAACTCGGTCCGGTCGGCGAAGGTTTTGAAACCGAACAGCTTGACGCGCTTAAGTCGCATCTGAGATGTGCGCAGGCCCGGTCGGCATGCCGTCCAAGCTTACAGGGAACGCGGCGGTTGTTGCTGGGTCGAAGATTCGGGCCGAGGGTCAGGCGCGGCCGCGCCCGTATAATGGCGATGTGAACGTCACCGTCATCATTGAGGAGCATGCCGACGGCTTCGTGGCCTACCCGCTCGGATTGAAGGGGGTGGTCGTAGCCGAGGGTGACACTTACGAGGAAGCTCTCAAGAATGTAGAGTCCGCGACGCGATTTCACATCGAGACGTTTGGATCCGAGGCGCTCGACGACGGCGGGGATGTGATCAAGGTCTTCGTCGCACAGACGGCAATCGCCGTATAAGTGGATCGGTTTCCTGTCGACGCGTCGAAGCGAGACGTGCTCCGAACGCTGGCGCGGCTCGGGTTCGTAGTGATTCGCGAGCAGGAGCATATCGCACTGGTCCGGGTGAACAAGGACGGAACGCGGACTCCGATGACGATTCCAAATCACAAGGCGATCAAGGGGTCGACGCTGCGGACCGCTTGTAGTCAAGCGGGGATTACACGCGAAGCTTTCTTACGGGCATATCGAGAGAGCTAAGGATGGCTGCGGCGCCAGTGCGGTGAGAGTCGTATCATGGGATGGGATGTTCCTACCCGAGCAGGATCGCGAAGTCGAGCAACCGGTGGGGCCGCTCCGGGCGCCCCCTCCCCCAAAAAGGCGCCCAATCAAGCCATGGGCAATGGTTACCGTCGCCACGGTTCTCGTAATCCCGCTGTTGGCTGTACTTGACCGGCCGAAGCACCCGCCAGATCTCGGCGTTTCATATCAGAGCGCGCTCTTTCCGCCGACGCTGAACGTGGACGTCCTCAATAAGTCCCGCGCTCCGATCTCCGAGTTGCACCTCTGGGCCGTCGAGACGCCGCCAAAGGGAGCGCCGGCCAGTTTTGTGCCCGGTCGATTTGAAGTCGAGCTACGCGGTCTAGTGAGCGATCAATTCAACGTACGGATGCTCCCCCCGCTCAAGAGAGCGACTTACGAAGGCAAGGGGCCGGAATTTCTGATTGAGCACTTCGAGGCAAGAGGCGTCGTAGACGGAGTTTCGCGGACGTTAGTCGTCCGGGGCCTCGAGCCCGAGAGGCCGGACACGGACCAGACGCTCGACGATTAGGCGCTTGTCTATTTCACGTGCTGCTTGAAAAAGGCCAACACTCTCGCCCAGGCATCCTTCGACGCCGCCCCGTCGTAGACCTCGGGCCGGGCGTCGTTGAAGAACGCGTGGTGGGTGCCGGGGTAGGTGATGAACTCGTGGGCCTTGCCGTGGGCGTCGAGCTCGGCCGATAGCGCCGCGACCGAGGCCGCGCTCGCGTAATCGTCGTGCTCGGCGAAGATGCCGAGCACGGGCGCGACGAAGTTGCCGTACGCGGGGTGGACGTTCGGGTGGATGCCGTAGAAGTCGACACACGCGGTGACCGCGGCGTTGGCGCCGGCCGCGAAGAGGGCGAGCTGACCACCCATGCAAAAGCCGACGACCCCGACGCTCGCGCTGGTGGTCGCGGGATCGTCGAGCAGCCGACCGATGGCGAGGCTGAGGATGCGCTCGGCTTCGGCGATGTTCAGGGACATCATGAGCTTGCCGGCCTCGTCGGGCTCGGTGGCAACCTTGCCACCGTAGAGGTCGGGGGCGAGGGTCACGTAGCCATTGGCGGCAAAGCGGTCGGCGAGGTCCTTGACGTGGGGGACGAGGCCCCAGTACTCCTGGATCACGATGACGCCGGGGCCTTCCCCCGAGTCCGGTTTGGCCAGGTAGCCGTGGTAGGTCGCGCCGTCCGCGTGGCTCGCAAACTCGATCATCGTGCCCTTCATGCCGCTATTCTACGCCGGGGTCAGGCGGCTCAGGAGGCCGGGCAAGGCTTCGTTCATGCCGGGTTCGTCGCCGGTGACGACCACGTCGGCGAGCATTCGCGACGGCTCGACGAACTTGGCGTGGCCGACGCGGGCCGATTCGATGTAGTAACGGGCGATGAACTCGGGGTCGGTGCTCATCCGCCCGCCCTTCATGTCGCGCAGAAGGCGGCGGATGGCGCGCAGGTCGGCATCCAGGTGGACGAAAACGGCGTAGTCGAGGGTCGCCCGAATCGGTTCGATGGCGAGGGTGAAGAGGCCCTCGACGATAACGGTTCCCTCGGTCGCCGCCACGATAGCGGCGACGGCTTGCCCGGCATCGATGGCGGAGGGCGAGTTGAAGTCGAACATCGTCGTCCCATCCGAGAGGGTGAGGGTGGGGCCGCGCTCGAGGTCGCGGGTGTAGAACGCGTCGAGCCCGATGATCTTGGCGTCGGTAACGGATTCCGCCAGAAGCCGGGCGAGGGTGGACTTACCGCTGCAGGAGCCGCCCGCTATCCCGAGAACCATGGAGCGTATTCTACGTTGGCGAGGTCAGCAGGCCTCGCTCAATCTCGCAATCCGGTCGGCCGGGCTCAGAATTTCGGTGACCCGAACCCCGAAGTAGTCGTCGATCACGACGACCTCGCCCCGGGCGACAAGGCGTCCGCCGGCCAGCACGTCGACCGGCTCGCCGGCGGTGCGCTCGATCTCGACGATCGAGCCCGTGCCCAAGTCGCACACATCCTTGACCAGCATCTTCACGCGTCCGAGCTCGACGTCGAGGGTGAACGGGATATCGAGGATCCGCTCGATGCCGGGGTCGTCGCCCTCGCCGGGCGTATCGAAGTAGTCGCCGGCCGCGCCTTCGAGCTGGTCGAACGGGCTCAGCCCCGGGGCGACGCCCGGGTTGTGTCCGAGCAGAAACTCGACGGTCGGCGGGTCCAGGAGCCAGATGGCGGTGCCAGAAAGGTCGTCGCCCCCGACGGCAACCTGCACGCGAACCGACTCCGGATAGGTGCGCATGCTGTCCGGAACGACCGCGGCTTGATAGCGGATGACGAGGTCGGTGGCGATGACCTGATCGTTGGTCGCGGCGCCGGCGGCAATGCAAATGCCCTGCACGACTCCTTCGAGAAGGCCACGAACGTTGGCGATGACGTTCTCGTCGATGCCGGTGCCGGCGATGAATTGGGTGACGGAGGCGGTCGTCTCTTTGGGAAGAACGATCACCTGCATGTTCGCGGGCGCGTTCGCGAACGAAAACTGGACGATCATCGAGTCGCCGTCGGTCTCGGAGTAAAGCTCGGAGGGCTTGGCGGCGACAACCAGCGGACTGCTGAAGGTGACCTCTTTGCCCACGCACTCGGAGGCGGCGTTGGAAACGGCCGGCCAGATCTTCTCCTGCACGGACGTGAACTCCTCGATGAGCTCGTAAACGGTCCGCTCGCGCGGGCCGGCTGGCGGCGCTTCGTTGGCCACGTTGGTGAGAAGGGCGTCGATTTCGTTCTGAGAGAGGCTGTCCGCCATAGGTTGGATCCTTGTCGGAGTTATCGGTTCCCTCGCAGGTTTCTTTAGGTTTTTGGGTTCGAAAACCTAGAATATACAGCCCGATGTCGGCTTCGTCGGTGCTGCGGAAACATCTATGCGCGGGTTCGGCAACCCGGCCTCCGCGGCAATCGCCGATTCGATCTCCCGAAGCATCGACCGGTCGTAGCCGGGCCACAACCGAACGATCCGCCCGCCCTTCCCGATCAGCGCCGAGTAGGCCGAGTGCTGGGCGCCGAACCGGTGCATCAGCTCCTTCTTCGGGTTCGAGATGAGCGGGAACGTCATCTGAAAGTGCGCCTTCCACTCCCGTCCCTGATCCGTCGTCCCGTCCGTGATCCCGACGAACGGCACCCTACCGCCAAAGCCGTCATAAAGCCGCTGGAAGTACGGCTGCGCCTCGATCGAGCACGGGCATGAATCCATGATGAAGATCAGGAACGCGGGGCCGTCCTTGGTGAGCGCGGCGAGGTCGAGGGTGTCCCCCTCGGTATCGACCACGTGAAAGCTCGGGCCCCGGGTCGCGTCGTGGGTCGCCGCTTCACGCCGCATGGCATCGGTGATCGGGTGGCGCGGCTCCGGCCCGGAGCTCATATGCGGTCGCGCGGCGATCAGCAGCCCGACGCCCGCCAACGTCAGCGCGGCGGCGGCGAAAAGCGAAAGGCTCTCAAGCCTCATCGCGGATCGGCTCGAGAAGCATCTCTTTCGTGTAGATGAAGTCTTCCCGGTGGTAGTCGGCGAGCTCGAATTCCTTACGCAGCACGATCGCGCCGGTGGGGCAAGCCTCCTGGCAAAAGCCGCAGAAGATACAGCGGATCATGTTGATCTCGTAACGCACCGCGTACCGCTCGCCGGGCGACTTGCGATCCTCGTCGGTGTTCGGCGCCGCCTCCACGTAGATGCAGCGCGCGGGGCACGCCCCGGCGCAGAGCGAGCAGCCGATGCACCGCTCCAAACCGCTGTCGTAGCGGGTTAGGGCGTGGCGCCAGCGAGTGCGGGGGTACTGCTCGCGCCGCTGCTCGGGATAGCTGATGGTCACCTTCTTGTTGCGCAGACGGCGGGCGGTGATCCCGAGCCCGGCCATGACCGGCTTGGCGACCTCTTTGAGGAAGTCGACGCTCACGCGGAGACCTCTTCGATGGTGCGCGGCTTGAGCTCGATGAGCTTGCTGGCGAAGCGGTCGCGCTTGATCTTCTCCTGCAGCTTGATGATGCCGTACAGCAGGGCGTCCGGCGAGGGCGGACAGCCGGGCACGTACACGTCGACGGGGACCACCTGGTCCGCGCCCTGAACGATGGCGTAGTTGTTGTACACGCCGCCGGAGCTGGCGCACGCGCCCATGGAAATCACCCACTTGGGTTCGGGCATCTGGTCGTAGATCTGCCGCAGCACCGGCGCCATCTTCTTGCTCAGGCGACCGGCGATGATCATGAGGTCGGCTTGGCGCGGCGAGGGTCGAAAGGCCTCCATGCCGAACCGCGCGAGGTCGAAGCGGGAGGCGGCCGTGCTCATCATCTCGATGGCGCAGCAGGCGAGGCCGAAGGTGAGCGGCCAGAGCGAGTTGGCGCGTGCCTGGCTGAACACGTAGTCGGTCGTCGTGAGGATGACGTTCCCGCCCTTCTGGACGCTGCCGATCACGGGCGTCGAGCTGTCGTGTAGGGCGAACTCTTCGACGCGCTTGGGCATGGGTGGAGTTTACCGGGTTGATAGCTGGCACCGGCGCCCTCACCCCGCTGCGCGGACCTCTCCCGAGGGGAGAGGAGACGCACAAGGTGGGCGTCGACTACGGTTTGGAGGTACCCGTAGTCGACCCGCCCGTATCCGGGGGCGGTATGTCGGGCGGCGGGGTCGTGTCGGTCGCGACCGCCGCGGCCGCCTCGTCGGCGGCCTTCTTGCGCGCGGCGAGCAGCCGTCGCGCCGCGCGGCGCCGCAGCGCCCTGCGCTCGCCCTCCACGTCCGCCGGCGCCTGGGCCCCTTCCGCCGCCGAGGCGAGCATCGCATCCGCGCCGTTCAAATCGAGACTTCCCTTCAGGACGATCGCATGGGGCACCGGGCGCGATGGCAGGTTCGGCGCCGTATGCCCGGTGACCACGATGCGCCCGTTGTAGACCAGCGAGGTCGAAAAGCCGCTGTCGAGGAGCACCGCCTCCAGGACCCCGGCGGCGGCAGCCGCCTCGCCCAAGCGCTGGCTCGAACAGGTTTGCAGGGAGGCGCCGGCAACCGGCTCGCCCTTGGCCGTCCAGCCGAAAAAGGCCCGGCGCCGGGTATCCCGAAAGTCGTGGGTTGCGAAGGCGTTGAGCTGCTCCTCAGTGAGGGCGACGCCGTTATGGATGAGCCAACCGCCGGCCAGAAACAGGTCGGTGAACTCCGGCATGAAGTCGCGGTAGGGCTCCTCCTCGTTGAAGGTCTCCGGCTGAAAGTTGAAGATGGCGACCTTCTTTCCGTCCCACATGACCACCGGCCGATTTCGCAGCTTGGCGGCCCGGTCGGGCGAGGTTTCGGGCATGAACAGCTTCTTCGTGCTCACGTAGCACGGGCCGATCATTTCGTTCGAGGTCGAGGCGATCTGCGCCATCGCGAAGAAGCTGCCGTTGATGCCGGCCGCGCCTTGATTCTCTGATACCAGGTCCGGAACTCCCTCGCGCGTTTCCGAGAGGACCGTCAGCGGCAGGCCGCCCTTGACGAACGCGATCTTCAGCCCCTCGTAAACGCCGACGGTGAGCGTAACCGGGCTGTCGGTGAGGGGCTGCTCGACGAGGGCGGCAGGCCCGTTCGACATCGAGTTCTCCGCCTCTTTCAGCGCCTGCTCCAGCTTGAGATGCTCGTACCGGCGAACGGTGAAGAGGCTCTTCGACTCTTCGGCCAGGCCCGTGTTCGTGCCAAACGCCATCTTGTAGCCGGCCTCCTTCACGAGGCCTTGGGATACCGAATCGTTTTTGCCGTCCGGGTAGGCGAAGAAGTCGACCTTGGCCCCCAGGTGCTTCTCGAGAATCGACTTGGAGTCGAAGATCTCCTTCTTCTGGGCGTCGTAATACAGCGTAGTGATGTCGGCCGGGTGGGACTCGGTGTGGGAGCCGATGGTGACGAGCCCGGACTTGTTGAGCTCGGCGAGCTGTTCCCAGGTCATCTTCGGGTGCTCGCCGGTGGACTTGCCGACGTAGTCGGTGTGCACAAACTCGATGGCCGGGAAGTTGTGCTTCTTGAGGATGGGATAGGCGTTCTCGTAGAACCCGCGGTAGTTGTCGTCGAACGTCAGGACGATCGACTTGAGGGGGATATCGGCGCCCTCCGTGAGGTGGGTGTAAAGCTGGTCGGCGGTGATGGGCTGGAAGCCGTGGGCCTCGATCATCGCCATCTGCGCCTCGAACTCCTCGGGCGTCGTGTCGAAGTACTGCCAATCCGGAATGCCCTTGGGCAGCACGTCGTGGTACATGATCACCGGCACCCGGCGGCTCATGGAGCGAATCGCGATCTTCGGCGTGACAGGCGGCTTGGGTGGGGTGGAAACGAGGCCGTTGGTCGAGACGCCCGTGGAGGGGGACCTCGTCGGCCGGCAGCCGCCAACCGCCAGCAACGCCAAGAGCGCGGCAAGCAGGAGGGTCAGGCGTGGCTGCGGGCAGCGGGTTCTCATAAATGAGCGGCGGAACGTCTGTTTTACCTTTACGCCTACCACACCGTGGTTCGTGACCTGTGACTCGTGATTCGTGTGGAAAACCTTAACTTTTTGCTTCCGTGCCACGGGTCAGCGACCCGTGCGCGGGACCGCTCGCGCCCAGCGCTCCAACAACGGAACCGTCTCCACGAACGCGAGGCACGCGTCGGTGATGCTCTGGCCATACGTCGCCTCGACCCCCGGCTTGTGGTCCTGGCGGCCACCCACGAGGTGGCTCTCGAGCATGGCCCCGAAGATGGGCGACCCGCCCGCCCCGAGCTGATCGGCGATCGACTCACCCACCGCGAGCTGGCGCATGTGGTCCTTGCCGCTGTTGGCGTGGCTGCAGTCGACCATGATGCGGTGCGGCAGGTTCAGCTTTGCGAGCGCGGCGGAGCCCTCCGTCACGTGTTCGGCGTCGAAATTGGGCCCGCTGCGCGTACCGCCGCGAAGAATGACGTGGCCGTCCTCATTACCCGACGTGCGCAAAAGCGCCGAGAGCCCGTCCTTGGTCGCCCCGGGGAACCAGTGCGGCGTCCGGGCGGCCAGCACGGCGTCGATCGCCACCTGCGTGCGGCCGTCGGTGGCGTTTTTAAATCCGACCGGCATGGAGAGGCCGGAGGCGAGCTCGCGGTGCGTTTGGCTCTCGGAGGTCCGGGCGCCGATGGCGCCCCAGGCGATCAGATCGGCCAGATGCTGGGGAACGGTGGTGTCGAGGAACTCGGTGGCGACCGGGAGCCCGATCTCGGCGATCTTCAAGAGCAGGCGGCGGGCGATGCGCAACCCCTCGTTCACGCGGAAGGAGCCGTCGAGGTAGGGGTCGTTCAGCAGACCCTTCCAGCCGACGGTGGTGCGCGGCTTTTCGAAGTAGGCGCGCATCACGATGATCAGGTCGTCGGACAGGCGGTCGGCCTCCGCCTTTAGGAGCCCCGCGTACTCTTCCGCCGCCTTCACGTCGTGAATCGAGCAGGGCCCGGCAACGACCACGAGCCGCCGGTCGCGACCGTGCAAGGCGTCGGCGATCTCCGACCGCGCCTTCCAAACGACGTCGCTGGCAGCGTCGGTGAGGGGCAGCTCCTCAAGGAGGATCGCGGCGGGGATCAACGGCCGAACCTCGCGGATGCGAAGGTCGGCGGTTTGATGATGCATCCGCAGAGGGTACCGCCCGGTGGGCTGGTAGGCTGAGCCACCGGTGACCCTCGCAGCCCTCCTGCTTGCCTCGGCCCTATTGGCGCCGCCCGCGAACGTGCCCGTCGAGCTCTACTTCGTTCGGCACGGGCAAACGGTGAGCAACGCGACCGGGCGGTACAACGCGGCCGGGCTGAACAAGCTGACGGCAACCGGCGAGAAGCAGGCGCAGGCGGTGGCGAAGGCGCTGGCGGGCATACGGTTCGACGCCGCGTTCGTCAGCCCCTCCCTGCGCGCCGAGATCACGGCGGCGCCGACGCTGCGCCAGCACCGGATGGTCGCCTTCATCGCCCCCGAGTTCAACGAGTGCTGCACCGAGCACGGAGCAGCCCGCCGCAGGCCGGCGTCCAGGCGCCTGCCGATGGACGGACCGGCGAAAGCGCCCGCGTCGCTCGGCGGACTGGTGCAGGTCGACCCGATGAACAGCCGGCTGTATGCGCCCGCCAACTACGCGGACGGCATGCTTCAGGTGAGTGTGGCGGCGGAGCGGACGCGAGCGCTCCTGCGCCACGTGCAGAAGAGCCAGGGTGTGTTCCGGGAGCTCATCGTGGGCCACTCGGCCCAGGGCGCCCGGTTTCTCGACCTGATGCTGGGCCGCAAGCCGACGCCGGACATCGAGCTGAAGAACGGCGTGATCGTCGTGCTTCGGGCCGAGGTTGGGCAGCCGTTCCGGTTGGTGCGCAAGATCGAGAACCCCTATAGGTAGCCCGGGCGTAACCGCCCGGCGGCGAAGGCGTCAGTTGACCAGGAGGGTTTCATGACCGTACTTTCAGTGCTTCTCTTTACCGCTCAGGCGGGCGCCGCCCAGGTCGCGCCGATTCAATATTGGTGCCCGGTGATGTCGGCCCCGGCCGACTCTCATGTGGAGACATTCGACTACAAGGGCATCCGCTACTTCGGCTGCTGCACCGGGTGCGCGGAGAAGTTCGCGGCCGACCCCGAGAAGTACATCGAGGCGATCGAAGGGAGCCAGCACCTGGTGGGTCAAGCGCTCTACGATCCCGTCTCGCGGATGCGGGTCAAGGCAGGCGGCGCTCATCCGAGGCTCCAGTACAAGGGGATCATGTACACGTTCGAGAACGCGGACGACCTCACCAAGTTCAAGGACGCGCCCGAAAGCTTCACCAAGACCCCTGACAAGGAGGTCCTCAAGTGCCCGGTGCTGGACGTGACGAACCCCGAGCCGGCGCTCAACCCCAGCTACTACGACGCGGACGGCGTCCGGATCTACCTCTGCTGCCACGGGTGCATCAACCCGACGCACTTCCACAAGGACGAGTACACGGCCAAGGCCAAGCCGCTGGCGGCAAAGTGCGCGGTGCACATCGTAACCGCCGACGGCCTCAAGAAGGAAGCGGAAGCGAACTAGGTTCTAGGTTCTGGGTTCCAGGTTCTAGGTTTCAGGTTCTAGGTTTCAGGTTTCGGGCTTCGGGTCATGCGTCGTCCGGACTCTGTCCCCCCGCCGGGGGGACTAGCCGAGCAAAGCGACGCGAAAGGAGGGCGTTTGCAGCCGTGGCACGTCTCGGGAAGTCGACGGTCTTCTCGCTCCGTCGGGCCTATTCTTCGCAGTCCGCTTGGGCTCCGAACACCCGGGGTTGCGTTGTTTGAGGGCGTCCCTGCCCGAGGTTAGCAACCCCGTGAGGAGGCCGCGGACGATCAGCGAAGTGTCAGACCGACGGAGCGAGGAAGGCCGAGGACGCACGGGTTCTAGGTTTCGGGTTTCGGGGCTCGTACGGTTAGTGCGAGCCCTTCGAAACCTTGATGATCTGCGCCAGCTTCTCGTCGGTCAGGGTGTCCTTCGAGTCCAGCGGGAAGCCCTGCCAGCGGACGATGCCGTCGGCCGAGATCACGAGCACGTGTGGGATTCCCTGCACGCCGACTTCCTTGGACATCTTCCCTGACTCGTCGATTCCGACGTTGTAGGGCATTTTGGTGGTCTCCATGAAATTAGCGACCACCTTCGGGACCTC
Source organism: Fimbriimonadaceae bacterium (assembly GCA_035295605.1). GTDB lineage: Bacteria > Armatimonadota > Fimbriimonadia > Fimbriimonadales > Fimbriimonadaceae > DAIDHV01. Next base: position 13,173 of record DATGIR010000092.1, read on the forward strand.
GTTGCTGATCCCGATTACCACGAGGTCGTCGGGATACGCCTTGGCCCACTTACCCAACTCGGGGATCGTCGCCCGGCAAGGGCCGCACCAGGTCGCCCAAAAGTCGACCAGCACGACCTTGCCTTTGGTATCCGGCGCCTTGCCCGTCAGCCACTCCTGAACCTTCAGTTCGGGCGCCATCTTCCCACGGTAATCGTGGGTGGCGTAGAGCGTCTTGGAGGTTACCGCCGGCGGATAGTCGTCCGGCGCAAGCCGGGTCGACCCGAGGAACGGGGATACCGCCATCGCGGCGGTGAAGAGACCGACGAGGGCGGTGCGGCACTTCATTTAGCTGGCCTTGATCTGCTCGGGCTTCGCGGCTTGCACGAACTTGGTCACCTTCGAGGTGAACTGGGCCGGGTCCTTCTTGAGGGAGGCCATGCAACTCGCGCAGCAGACGTAGTAGCGAACGCCCTCGACGTCGACGTAGCCGCCGGCGGAGATGTAGTTCGGAATGTCGTCGCCGAGCACCGGGCAGTGGAGCACTTCCTTGGAAGGCGATGCGGTGAACTTGGCCGGGGTCGCGTCGAACGAGCTCTTCTCATCGGCGCTGGCGAAGAAGTACTTCACGCCCTTGTAGATGCTGTTCGGGCTGTCCGCCTTCGGCTTGATCCGCTCGCCGGACACCGGGTCGAAGAGGCCGGTGCCGACCAGGATGTTCTTCTTGGCATCCTCGGCGAGAACGGCGTCGGGCTTGGTGACGAATTCGCCGCCGCAACCGCCGCAGCAGGTTCCGTAGCGAACGCCCTTATAGTCGATCGTCTCGGCGGCCTTGTTGTAGGCATCGCCGGTCATGACGCAGTGCATCGAATCGGACGAGTGGCCCGAAGTGATAGAAACCAGGGTTACGACGGAAAGTAATAGGCTCATGGATTGCGCTCCAGCGGTTCATTATACGTACGCGGCAGGATGGGAATTACCGCTTTGACCCAGATTCTGTAGCCGGCCGGGCTCATATGAAGTTGGTCTTGAACAAATAACTCCGGTCGTGGCCCTCCGTGCGCATCGAGCATGAGCGGGAATGTGTTTACGAAGATCAGATTCCGACCCCGGCGGCAGTAGCGCTCGATGAGCCGGTTCGCCCGCTTCATTTCCTCGAGCTTCGACCATCGGGAGGGCGCCGGCGAAATCGAGATAAACGCGATTGGGACCTTGGGCAGTTTCACCCGGACCTTGTCGACGAATTTCCGGTAGTCGGCCGCGACGGTATCGGCGCTCTTCCCGGCGGCTATGTCGTTCGTCCCCGCAAAGAACACGATCAACGCGGGCTTGTAGGGAGTCACGATTCGATCCGCGTACCGCACGCTGTCGCTGATCTGCGAT
>DATGIR010000093.1:0-3091 GCA_035295605.1 Fimbriimonadaceae bacterium
ACGGAGGGAGGTTGCGGAGTATCTTCGCAACCTTCCCAGGCGGGCTCAGTAGCTGTAGTTGCCCTTGTGGGCTTCCTCGATGTAGCGGGCCAAGAGGTCGATGCTTGCCTGGACGTCATCCTCGTGGACCGTCTCGTTCACAGTGTGGACATAGCGAGTCGGGATTGAGAGCGTGAACGAAGGAATGCCGCCGTGCAGTCGTTGCACGCCGCCGGCGTCGGTCCCTCCTAGGGGCAGCAACTCGACCTGATGCTTGATCTTGTGCTTCTCGGCGAGGCGCCGGAAGTGGTCGAACAGCTTTGGATGACAAATCAAGCTACTATCCATGAACTTGATCGCCGTTCCGTCACCGAGTTTGGTCACGTGGTCGGAGCCGGCCATTCCCGGGATGTCGTTGGCGATGGTGATGTCGAGTGCTACGACGATGTCGGGCGCGATGGCGCTGCCGGCCGCGGCGGCTCCGCGCAGGCCGATTTCCTCCTGCACCGTGGCGACGGCGTACACGTCAACCTCGTTCGACTTTGCCGCCTTTAGCGCTTCGATCATTACAAACACGCCCACGCGGTCATCCATGGTTTTGCAGGTGAGGTGCTTGCCGAGGCGGATCAGGTCCCGATCCATCGTGATGGGATCGCCGAGCCGGATCGACGCCTTCGCCTCCTGACCGGAGAGCCCTACGTCGACGAAGAAGCGCTCGATCCTTTGGGCTTCCTTCTCCTCCGCCTCCGTCATCATGTGCTTCGGCTTCGATTCGTAAGTGAGGATCCCCCGAAGCGGACCCTTCTTGGTCCCCACGATCACCCGCTGCGAGTTCATCTGGCGCGGGCTCCAGCCGCCCAGCGGATGAATCCGAAGGAAGCCGCCGTCCTCGATGTACTTGACGACGAAGCCGATCTCGTCCATGTGGGCGGCGATCATAAGCTTCTTCTTGCCCTTTCCGCGTTTCAGGCACGTGAGGTTGCCCAGCCGGTCGGCCTCGAGTTCGCCGACGTTCTTGAGCTCCCGGCGCACGATTTCCCGGATCGCGTCTTCCTGCCCGGTCACGCCGTGGGCTTCGGTCAGTTCTTTCAACAGCTTTACGTTCATGGGTCAATCCTTACCCCGGATGGGTGAAGTGGTGCCCAGAAGCCTACGCCGCTTGAGCGGTGCGCTCGACGATGTACACGATCTCTTCCGGGTTGAGAAGATTCATGCCGATATAGGTTTCCAAGCGCTGCAGACCGACGTCCGACAACACCTGCCCGGCGCTTACCAGGAGCACGCCATCGATGGTCGTGAGGTCGGAAGAGAGGTTATCGCCGGCAATCAATTGCCTCACCACGACCGGCACGCCGACGCGGAGATGGCTCTTGCCATCGAAGAAGTCGACGGCAAGCTGCAGCACGATAGGGTCGTACCAGCCGTCGCGGGTGCGCATCACGTTGAGCGCGCTGCTTTGCGACATTCCCTCTTCGATGAGGGTGTCGAGGTCGCGTAACACCTTCAGGATCCGCGAGCCGAGCGGCAGCAAGCGACCCGAGCGGCCGTCGCCCGGAAAGCCGGAGCCGTCAAAGTGCTGGTCTTGGTAGAGGATCGTCTCGGCAATCGTTTCGAGACGCGGAATCTTGCTGATCAGGGAGTGGCCGATAAGAGGGATCTTTTCGGATGCCTCAAGGTACACGGGAAGGCGAGGGTTTGTCGGGCTGTGGCCGGCGGCCACGCGAGCAAGGCGATCTTTCTTGATGGGCGCTTCGGCAAGCACCGCAACCGAGCCAATCTGGCACATCATCGCCGCCAATTCGATCTGCCAAAGGTCGGGCATGCTGAGGGCGGCGGCCAGTTTGGCGGCGTTCATCTTCAAGGTTTGCGCCTTACCAAACAGCGTCGGATTTACGATAGCGAGGATCTCGACGAGCACCTTGATGCTGCCACTGAGGGTCTTCTCCAGCAACTCCTTCTCGGCTTGAACCAGGGCGAACTGGGCCAAGCAGTCGTCGATCGCGCGGACCAGGCCGGGCTTATCGGCGGGCTTGTTCAGGAAGCGAAAGACGTTCCCTTCGTTCACCGCCTTTACCGCCGTCACGTGGTCGGCGTTACCGGTGAGCATCATCCGAATCGAACGGGGTGAGAGCTCTTGAACCCGGCCGAGGAACTGGACGCCATCCATCCCCGGCATCCGCATGTCGGCGACCACCACTGCAAACTCGGGTCCGGCCTCGAGGGCTGCGATCCCCTCGGACCCGCCCAGCGCGGTGGTGAGATCGTAGGCATCGCCAAGCTGGCGGGTTATCGCGCTGAGCACGTTCGCCTCGTCGTCCACCAGCAGGATTCGTTGGTTCATCGCCGTCGACCGAGTCCGCCCAAAGACGAACTTTGCCCCCTATTGAATGGTCGGGTTCGGCGAGCTCCAGCCTAATACGCGCGCACGTAACCCGGTAATCCTAGCCGCCCGAGGGTCAAATCAGGTAACTCGGGACCGGAGATGAGCGCTCATCCGTTGGAGCTCCGTTTACTGGGGGAGTTCTCGCTGATCCGTGACGGCGTCGAGCTGCCGTCACCCACGTCCCGCAAGGGGCGAATCCTTGTGGCGAAGCTGGCGCTCAACCCCGGGCACCGGTTCCTTCGGGACGAGCTTGCCGTACACCTTTGGCCCGGGGTTGAGCGAGAGACGGCAAGGTTCAACCTGCGTCAGCTTCTAGCACGAATCCGTCGAGCTGCTCCCGACGTTTCTGCATGCCTAGCGGGCGGCGACCACAGCACGCTGGGCTTCGACCCGTCTTCGGCGGTCGTCGACGTTTTCGAATTTCGACGGCTGGCGCACTCCGATCCTAGAACTGCCATTGACCACTACCGGGGTTCGCTCGTACCGGGCCTGCAGGACGAGTGGCTGGCTCGCGACCGCACGGAGCTTCGGGAGCTGTACGTTCGAACGCTCGAAAAGCTCGCTAGCAGTTCTGAGCCGCGGGAGGCGATCACCCTGCTGCGCCGCGCCGTGGAGGCTGAACCGTTCCGGGAGTCGACCCTTCGCAAGCTGCTCGTCGCCCTCGCAGAATGCGGCGACCTCGCGGGCGCCCAGGCCGAGTACCGGCGTTTCCAAACGCGGCTCCACACG
>DATGIR010000094.1:0-3832 GCA_035295605.1 Fimbriimonadaceae bacterium
CGTATTGGCGAATGTGTTGAGGCGCCCCAACTTCTAGTTCTTCGAGATCGTCGGCGCGGTAGACGCTTACGACGCCGCTTCTGTCCTTGAGTTGCCAAACATCGACCGTCTCAGCGCTCTGGTTCAGCAACAAGCCCGAAACCCTCTGATCGCCAGTAGTTATGGACACCGTGGGGTATTCGGGATCGACGGTGTTCGCGCCTACGATGAGCGGTATGTGGAGCGCCAGGAAGACAAGCGATGCTGTGTAGGTCATCCAAGCGAACCGGTCGGGGAAGGGCAATCCCCTAATCGCTCGACTTCGACGCAATAGATCCACGCACGCAGCGGAGACGCCAAAGACCAACAAGCCTAACCCTGGAGCCTTGCCATGGGCAGCGCACTGCCACTTCTTGATGCTGTCCGCGTCGATAGGTCCGACCACCTGCGCGCTCGCACCTCCGGTCGACCACGCATGGCCGAAGACCTGCAAGACTACGAAGTAAACGATCCAAACAAGCAGGGCAAAACTGATTGGGAAGAGAATCCATACTCTTGCCGCAAGGGTTGGTGCCGGCACTTCGGGAGCAGCGATCTCTGCCCGCGCCGAAGCTCTGCGCCGCAACACGAAATCGATGCCGGCGACGATGAGTGCAAATGGCAACAAGGGCACGAACACCGTCGCCACGGTCGTCCACAACAGGAAGTTGAGTTCCTGGAGATACGTCTGGATCGTGTCCGGCGCCGACGGGTGGTACCCCAGCGAGTTGTATTGTGCGTTGAGAGACAGGTAACCAACGGCCGATAGCGCGATCGCACCTTTCCCAATCTTCTCAAGCAGTTCAGCCGGCTTGCTCGCGTCCTCGTCCAACCGTCGGGTTCCTCCAGGCTCGGGCTCCTAAGTGGGTCGAAGCGGCCGGCGCCTAGTCAGGCCGGATTAGCGTACCCCTGGGAACTGCCGTATGATATCACGCATAAACAAGTACGGGCGAACGCTTCTTGGCCGGACCGCATGCCTTGCGGCCTTGGTGCCCCGCACGCCAAATCCTCGATCGGCATTCTCGATAAGAGCCCACCGATCAACGCTTCAAAGATCTTAAGCAATTGCAACCATTTAACGTCTGTAAGCTCACCCCATGACTGCGAAGCGCCAACGCGTGATCACCGCGCTCCTCTGCGTCCCTGCGTGTTTTTTCCTCGCGGGATGCGAAGGGGCTGCCGTCGCCGACATCGCCGAGGACAGCATCCTGTCCAGATCCGAGGAAGTGATCCTGCCGAAACCCGAGCCGGTATGGGAGACGCCCCCGCTGCCTAGGGCGCTCCGCCCCTCGCTAATCCGTGGCGGAGCCTACGCCCCGCATTCGAGTTCGGAGGGTTCCGAAGAACTCAAAGATGAGCTCGCCGAAATCCTGGACCGTATGCACCATGCTCACGAGGCGAGCGAATTGGTTCATGACCTTATCGACCGCGACGCGGAACGAAGGGAGCGCGCGCTGCTAGCGGCCACGGACCCCTACCAAGCTCTACTCAAAGCCGAAGCCGATAGGCGGAAGTCGGGCGAGGCCGCGGTGAAACTGCACCGCCGGGCAACTCTCACAACCCACCCATAGCCGACGCCCCGTGCGTCTCTCCCCCCGCCGGGGGGAGTCCGTGAACAACGTGAACGGGTGGAGGGCGCCCCTGGGAGCGCGGACGTCCTCGTCCGCGTCCGGACGCCTATTCCGCGCCGCCCCGGGTTGTGCCCCCGCCATCGACAAATCGCCCCTCCCAACCCTATAACCTATTGATGGCCGACACAAGCCGACCGCTCTCCGACCACGAGATGTTCGACTCCGACGAAGAGCCCGAAGAGGCCCGCCGAACCCTCCAACACTCCATCCGAGAAGCCGAGCTCACCGCATCCCTCCGCTCCAACCGCCCCGGCAGAGGCGGTAACGTCCCTCCCGCCGCCCACCGCTTCAAGCCCGGCCAGTCCGGAAACCCCCGCGGAAGGCCCCGGGCCCTCCTCGGGCCCCTCATGCGCGAGCTCCTCCTCGCCGACGATGGCCGCGTCGCCAAGGCCGTCGTCAAAGCCTGGCTCCGCCAAGCCTGTAACGGAAACCGAACCGCCCTCCGCGAAATCCTCGAGCGCGTCGACGGCGAGCTCCCGGAGGTCGAACCCCAGCCGTGAAGTGGACCAAACAAGAGCGCGAAGAGATCTTCCAAGACATCGTCCCCGAATCCGTCCGCGAGATGACCCGCCTGATCAAGGAATCCATCCTCGGCCGCCCCTCTCTCCTCCCCTCGGGGCCGACTACGTGCGTCTCCTCTCCCCCCGTAGGCGCCGGTAACGCCCGGCGCGCCGCGTCCGGTGAAACCGGACACGAAAAACGCTGAATTCTTGGCCTGCAAACAGGCGAAAAACGCAACCCTCTCAGGAACACATGGACCGCCTCTCCTCTCCCTCCCGTCTCCTCTCCCCCCCGTAGGCGCCGGTAACGCCCGGCGCGCGCCGGGGTGAGGGCGTCATCCCCACACGTCTCTCTCCCCCCCCGTAGGCGCCGGTAACGCCCGGCGCGCCCCACTCCTCTCCCCCCGGGAGAGGTCCGCGGAGGGGGGTGAGGGCGCCAGCGCCCCGCCTCGCATCCGTAGCGCTACCGACCCTCCTTTCGCTCTCCCGAATACTCCGCCGATGTCTCATGAACCGCCAACACCGACCGGAACTCCTCCGGCGCATCGAAGATCTGAAGCAGCCGCATGGTCGGCTTGCTCGGTTTGCGCACCCCCTGCTCCCAGCTTTGAAGCGTCTTGATGCTCACCGCCAACAGCTTGGCGAATTGCGCTTGACTCAGCCGCCGGCGGGTCCGAATCGCGGTCACCTCGTCGCCCGTGAACGTCTTGCCGGCAGGGACCGTCGCCGTGACAAGCTCACGCTCGCCCCGGGCGAACTCGATCCCCTCGACAAGCCCCTTCCGCAGTCGGTCAGCAAGGGGGGCGCGCTTCTTGATTTCGCTCATAGTCTTCTTCGCCCTTGGCGTGCTCGCAGCTCGTCCGCAAGCTGTCGCGCAAGATCCTGCAGCTCCCGGTGGTCGTCCCGAGTCAAATCGTCCGCTTCATCCTTGTCGTACACGTCGAGCATATAGATCACACGCAAATCCGGAATGTGGAGGTAGATCACACGCAACCCGCCCCGAGTCCCTTTGCCGCGCCTCTTGTCGGCCCAACGCAACTTCCGGAGCGGCGCGGCGCCTGTAATCACCGCCCCTCGATCCGGGTTTTCTGCCAGCGCCCACTGAAGCAGGGAATAGGCTTCGTCCGATCCGAACTATCGCTTGATCGCCGTCGTGAAGTCAGCCGCCTCGATAAAGAGCACGGTCTCTCTCACCGGTACATCCCACTAAGTAGGATACCATCAAACCGCCCGAAGCTCATGCCAGCCCCAACGAAAAAACCTAATAATCTTCCGAAAATCGGTGCAAACGCACAGACCCGTGTCGGGTAACATTACGGTTCGCGCCGTATGCCCCACCCCTTCTTCGCGTCACACTGTCGTGCCGCGTTGCGCCTCGCTTTGGGCCCGCGCGCGTAACTAAACCATGGCAGACGTCAGTCTCTTCGATAAAATCCGTATCGGCATCGCCAGCTCCGACGACATCATGAGCTGGACCAACGGCGAAGTAAAAAAGCCGGAAACCATCAACTATCGAACTTTCAGGCCTGAACGAGACGGCCTATTCTGCGAGCGCATCTTCGGCCCCGTTAAGGACTGGGAGTGCGCCTGCGGCCGCTACAAGAAAATCAAGTACAAGGGCATCACCTGCGAGCGCTGCGGCGTCGAGGTAACCCGAAGCAAGGTCCGGCGCGAGCGCATGGG
>DATGIR010000095.1:0-7982 GCA_035295605.1 Fimbriimonadaceae bacterium
ATCGCCGGAAGCGTGCGTCATCCCGCAATCGTTCCCTTGGAGAGGGTTGTGAGCTGCCTCGACGGCGACCTCTTTGTCTACCCTCGAGTCGATGGCTTAAATCTCGCCGATCAGGACGCGCGCCGCTGCTTTCGCGCGCTGCCGTCTGCCGAGCGAGAGGATGCCGTATTCGCGGTGGTTGGCGCGTTGGCCGCCGTCTGCGATGCCGGCTTTACCGTGGTCGACTGGTATGAGGGGAACATGATCTACGACTTCGAGGCGAAGCGGATTTGGCTCTTCGACTGGGAGTTGTGCCGCTCCGGGCCGTCCTTCATCCTCGAAATGGAGAGCAACTACGGCTCGACGCGCCTGATGGCGCCCGAAGAGTTCGTTCGCGGGAGCACGATCGACGAGCGCACGCTCGTCTTCAACCTCGGCCGCTTCGCAATGCTCAGCGTCCCCGATAGTGCCGAGAAACTCGCTACCACGCTCGCCCGGGCAACCCATCCCGCCAGGGCGAATCGCTATGGATCAGTTAGAGATTTCCTGGCCGCCCTAGAACCTAGAACCTAGAACCCAGAACCTAGAACCCAGAACCTAGAACCCAGAACCCAGAACCCAGAACCCAGAACCCAGAACCTAGTGGCTGCAGCCGCAGGAGCCGCAACCGCCGCCCCCGCCATCCGATTCCGCGGTCTTGAACGAAGAGCCGCAGCCGCAACTCGATGTCGCGTTCGGATTTTCGATCTTAAAGCCGCCGCCGAGTACGTCGTCGACGTAATCGACCTGCGAGCCGTCCATGTAGTTCAGGCTGAGCGGGTCGACATAGACCTTGAGCCCGTCCTGCTCGAAGACGTTATCTTCCGCCTCCGGCTGGCCGTCGTCCAGCGCCATGCCATAGGAAAGGCCGGAGCAACCGCCGCCGGCAACCCAAACGCGAAGCGCCGCGGACTCCTTGTCCTGGCTCTTGATGAGGTCTTTGAGCTCCGTGGCAGCCCGTTCCGTGAGAGTGATCATAGGATCTGAATAATCTCCGTTCCCTTCTACGTCTGCGGTAGCCACAAGTTTGATGGCCACCTACAGATGATAATGGCTTCATTGTGGCGCATGTGCATACCTGATCGTTTTGAGCGCCTACCGGTTCGTGCGCGAGATCGAGGCGAGGTGCGATACCCCCGGATACTCCAGCTCCCAGCGCATGTCGCCCTTCGAGCCGTGCACGAACACGACCGCTCCCCCGCCGGTTCCGAAGAATTGCGAATAGGAGAGGGTTACATCCCACGACTGAATCCGGCCGCAAACCTTTCTCAGCTCCACATATTCATCCCAGGCATCGGACTCGATGAACTTGCTCGATGACGTCTTGCTCGGTGGCGCCGATGCGAGGGTCGCCATGTCGCGTGTGGCGAACCGCTTTAGGTCGCGGCAGCGCGCGCGCATCAAACTCCATCCTGCAAAGTTCGCGATGAGGAGCGCGCACAGGAATCCCGCGATGAGAAGGAGCCCTGTCACCCGTGGCGTCCACCGCTTTGGAGTCCACGGTTCGTCGGGGCTTTTCATATCCATAAAGATTCTGTTAAACTACGCCCTTCCGTAACGGCGCGGAGCACCATTCCCAGGAGGTTTCGACATTGACGAAGGGACAAGCCTTCGCCGTGATTGCGGGAATCCTCGCGGCCCCGCTCGCCTTGGCCCAGGATGCTGCGACGGCCGCAGCCCCGGTCGCCGCACCCGCCCCGGGAGCGTTCAGCAAGGAAATCGATAGCGGCGCGACCGCGTGGATGATCGTTGCGAGCGTGCTCGTCCTGCTCATGACGCCCGGCCTTGCCCTGTTTTACGGCGGCATGGTGCGCCGCAAGAACGTTCTGAGCACCTTCCTCCACAGCTTCATCATGATGGGCATCGTCAGCATCGTCTGGATGCTCGTGGGCTACACCATCGCCTTCGGCCACACGGACAACGGCTGGATCGGCGATTTCAAGAACGCGTTGGGTCACGTACCGTTCAACACCCCTGGCGAGGAAGCGTCCCGGATTCCCGCTGCCCTCTACATGCTCTACCAGATGATGTTCGCCATCATCACCCCCGCCCTCATCTCGGGCGCGCTGGCCGAGCGCATGAAGTTCAGCGCGTACGTGATCTTCACGACCGTCTGGCTGGTAGTCGTCTACTGCCCGGTCGCTTGCTGGGTCTGGAACTCCAACGGGTGGGCCAACAAGATGGGAGCCCTCGACTTCGCCGGCGGAACCGTCGTGCACCTTGCCTCAGGCATGGCGGCCCTCGCCGCCGCGATCATGCTCGGTAAGCGAAAGTCCCTGGTTCAAAAGGAGCCGATCCTTCCCCACAGCCTCCCCCTCACCCTCCTCGGCGGCGGTCTGCTTTGGGTGGGCTGGATCGGGTTCAACGCCGGCTCGGCGACCGACGTCAATCCCGTCGCCATCAGCGGTTTCGCCGCCACCCAGCTTGCCGCCGCCGCCGGCATGCTCGGCTGGATGCTGACCGAGAAGCTCCGTTTCGGGAAGCCGACCGCTCTCGGCGCCGCGTCCGGTCTGGTCGCCGGCCTTGTTGCCATCACCCCCGCCTCCGGTTACGTGGACATGCTCCCCGGCACCTTCATCGGCCTAGCCGCCGGCGTCATTTGTAGCTTTGCAGTCAGCCTCAAAAGCAAGTTCGGCTTCGACGATGCCCTCGACGTGGTCGGCGTCCACGGCGTGGGTGGATTCCTCGGCGCGATCCTCACCGGCGTCTTCGCCTCCGTGCTCATAAACCACGACGCCGTCGAACCGGCGATGAAGGCAGGGCGCGGCGCGCTCATCATGCATCAGTTCCTCGCCGCCGTCGTTATTGGCGCATTCTCGTTCGCCGCGAGCTTGCTCATCCTCGCCATCACCAAGCTCATAACCAAGGGCCTGCGCGCGACGGAGGAAGAGTAGGACACGGGGCTCGACATCACCCAACACGGAGAGGCCGCCTACAACCTGTAAGGAGAATCCACCATGGTCAAGATCGAAGCAATCATTCGTCCCCAAAAGCTGGAAGCGGTGCAGGCGGCCCTGGAAGAATTGGATTTCCACGGCATGACCGTCACCGAAGTGCGCGGCATGGGCCGGCAGCGCGGGGCCACCTATACGTATCGTGGATCTCAATACACTCTGAGCCTCGGATCCAAACTCAAGGTCGAGGTCGTGGTCCTCGACGGCGCTCAGGAAGAGGTGATCGACGCCATCGTCAAGTCGGCTCAAACCGGCGAGGTCGGAGACGGTAAAATCTTCGTAACCCAACTGGCCGACGTGGTTCGCATACGGACCGGCGAGCGCGGCGAAGCATCCCTTTCCTAGGGTGCGAACTCAGGAGAAAAGCAAAGGTTGCCTTACGTAGTCGCAGAGCCGTGTATCGGCGTCAAGGATAAGTCGTGCATGCAGGTCTGCCCCGTGGACTGCATCTATGAGATTGCCGATCAGGTCGTGATCAACCCGGACGAATGCATCGACTGCGGCCTTTGCGAACCGGAGTGCCCGGTCACCGCGATCTTCGTTGATACGGATGTGCCCCCGCAATGGAAGGAGTACATCGAGAAGAACAAGACCGAGAGCCAAAAGCTGGCTCACTAGCACCCTGACACCGTGAACCCTACGGAGTAAGCGTGGAGTTCAGAAGCTGGTTCCAGCGCGCGCGCTCGATCCGGTCCAGGGAGCTGACCAGGATTCCCGCCCGAAACTGATTCGGCGTGTCCGGATCCGCGCGGCAGTAGCGCACTTCGCCCGTGCCGTGAACTGAACCGATCGGCGTGAAGACCTCGAAGTCGACGTTTGTGCCCCGCTCGAGATTGGAGTTGGACACGACGCCGATGCCGCTCTCCGAGATGTCCATCACTGTGACCGCATATTCGGAGCCCTCGAAGAGGATCCGCCCCTTCACCCCGAACATGCTCACGCGAGCATTCTCTTTCTTCGGCAGCAAGGCAAGACCCCGGGGAAGGATCAGCTCAATGGCGGGTCCTGCGATCTCGGTTACCTCGCCGATGAAAGCCGCGGTTTGTTCCTTGCCGGCAACCTCGACGCTGAACCGGTCGCCGCGCGCGATCACCGCCTTGGTCCCCTTGATCCGAATTCGAACCTGCGCGTGGTTGATTGCTTCCACCCAACCGGTGAAGAACTTCATGTCGCCCAAGCGCTGGAGCCGGGCACGGGTCTGAATGAAGAGGTTGGCGTCCTTCATCTTTGGGACGCCCTGGGTGGCAGCAACTGACATAGGTCTCTCCGCGATATCGCTATTAGAAGCGTTGGCATTCCCAGGGGGACATCACCCGGCAAAAACCCCAGACCTCGCTTCTATCGAGCTTTAGCAAGCCGCCTGAGTAAGCTCCCTCTGTGCTTGAAGTGACTTGGAATTCCGGCCTGCAATTCGACGCCGCGCTACCCGAGGGAGGAACGTTCACGATGGACGCCACTCCGGAGCACGGCGGGGCCGGAAAAGGGCCGACCCCGGTCGAGGCGCTGCTCGCGAGCGCAGCCGCGTGCTCGGCGATGGACGTGGTCGGCATTCTCCAAAAGAAGCGGATGACGATCGAGTCGTACCGCGTCGAGGTCGATTGGGATCGCTCGCCCGGGCCTGGCTACCCTCGACCGGTCACTGCGATCCGGCTAAACCACATCCTCAGCGGACCCGATCTCGAACGCAGCGCCATCGATCAGGCCGTCAGCTTGAGCGACGAGCGCTACTGCACCGTCATTGCAACCCTGCGGATTCCCGTCACGATCACCTCGGCGTGGCAGCTCGAGTAGCCCGGCGGAGCCCCTCGATCACCACCGTTACCTCACCTTTGGCGGGTACCCGGGATTCCGTCGGAATCTCGGGAAGCACTGAGCGGTAGACCTGTTGGTGGAGCTTGGTCAGCTCCCGGCAAATCGCATAACGCCTAGCCCCGAGCGCATCGTGAGCAGCCCTCAGCAGGGCCGGGAAGCGGTGGGGGCTCTCGAATACCACCAGTGTCAGGGCCGAACCCGCAAACTCGGCCAGCTCCGAGACCATGCTGCCGTGCTTCCGTCCTAGGAAGCCCAGGAACGCGAACCGCTGGGCGTAGAACCCGGAAAGCGTGAGCGCATCGATCACCGCGCTCGGACCCGGCACGGCGTCTAACTCCAACCCCGCCTCGTGGCAGAGGTCGCACAACCGGGCTCCGGGATCGCTGATCCCCGGCGAGCCGCCGTCCGTTATCAGCGCGGCCCTGGTCTCTCGCAGCTCGGTCACATAGCGTTTGAGGGTTGCCTCGTCCGTGTGGTCGGTGACCAGCCGCATCGGTCGCTTAAGTCCAAGGTGGGAGGCAAGCTTTCCGGAAACCCGAGTGTCCTCGACGAACCAAACGTCGGCCTCCGTGAGCGCCGCGATCGCACGCGGCGAGAGGTCACCGAGGTTTCCGATTGGCGTGCCGACGAGCGTCAGCCGGGTCACGGCTTCTTGGCGGGAGCCGGCTTTGGCGCCGGCGGACCGATTTGCGCGGCCGCTTTCTTCTTGGCGTCCTCGGCCTTCTGTTCAGCGTCGAGCTTCTTCTTCTCGATTGCCTGCTCCTTGGCTGCCTCGGCGTCGGCCGCCCGCTGCTCAGCCTCGTCCTTTTTGTGCTGATCCTCGCCGTTTTTCCAATCGAGCTGGGCGTCGGCGATCGTCTTCTTGGCGTCTGCGCTGAGTAAGGCGAGGTTTGCCTGCACCTTGGTCTGAATGTTTACGTACATCGCTTCGCCGATGGGCGAGAAGTCGCTGTTCTCGCGCGATGCGCGGGCGAGCGCATCCCCTACTCCGGCTCCGTCCTTCTTCGCCGCGTAGAGGTCGGCGAGCTCGAGGTCGAGGCTCGAACCCGGTGCATACTCGCTGACGGCCTGGATCGCTTCGATCCGCAGGTCGTCGAGTTGCGGATCCGGCTTGCCGGTGCTCTCGTTCTTCAGCTCGGTAACGGAAGCGTAAAATGCGAGCTCCGCCGGCTGGCTCTTGGGCGCAGCCTTGGCAGCATCGATAATCCCCTTGAGCTTGGCGCGTTTCTCATCGGGCTTGAGGGAGAAGTCGGTGGAGAGCTGATAGTAATCGTAGAGCGCGTGCCATCCCTGCTCCTTCCAGCTGACCGAAATGGTCTTGGCGAGCTCCTTCAGGTCCTTCTGAAAGGCCGCATCCCCAAGCGTAGTCGCGAGCTGGTTTCGAAGTAGGTCCTTATTCTTGTCGAAGTCCTTTGGAAGCTCGTTCTTGACCTTGACGATCTTGTAGATGACAGTGCCCAAGCCGGTGATGATGGGCGGGCTGACGTCCCCTTCCTTGAGCGTCTTGAGCGGGGCGTACTCTTCCGTCTGCAGTTGGTCGCGCGTGATCGGCGCGTCCATTTCCGAAAGCTTTTTGCCTGCCGGCGGCTTGTCCTTCGAATACCGGTCGATGACGGTCTCGAAGCTTGCCCCGCTCTTGAGGTCTGCTTCGACCTTGGCGGTCTGCCCGGCGACGTCGGCGCCGTTCAGCAGAATCTGCTTGACTTGGAGGCTCCGATACGATGCCTTCAGCTCGTCGTCGGTGGGCTTGAGGGTTGCCGCAATCGCCTTCGGAACCTCGCTGGTGGCAATGCTCGCCTGCATGGCAATCCTCGCCGCCGGGTCCTTCAGCGCTTCGTTCACCTTGTCAGCCTGCTCGGTCTTCCACTCCTGCAGGGACTTGTGGAGCTTCTCCTTGATCCAGTCGTCCATCTCTTTGTCGGTGGGGAAACTCTTGAGCTTCTTCTCCTGCATGACCTGGAATCGGGCTTGCATCAGTCCCTGGTCGACCTCGTCGTCGACGCGCTTCTTGATGACCGCGTCGCTGATTGAAACCTGCTTGCGCTTGGCTTCGATCAGGGTCAGGCCCATTCGAACTTCCTGACCGAGGAGTGAGCCATACGTTTTGGCTTCGGCCATTGCATCGGGTGGGGCGCCCGCCGAGCGCCCAAGGTCCGCTTCGTAGGCTTGCTCGAGCTTGCGCGCGTCGATCTGGTAGTCGCCTACGCTTGCCACGATGTTGGCGCCGACGGGTTCGTTCGGATTCTGGCCGCCCTTACCGGAGCAACCGCGGGCGCCGAAGCTCATGATCATCGTCACGAGGAGCACGGCGGACATCAAGGGGATGCACCCCTTGCTCTGCATGATCTTGTTGAAGGTCCGAATCGACAAAGTTCAGCCTCGGCTCGCGTCGAAAAGGGTCCAACGAGCCCGAAAAGTATGGCACGTCGAGTGCTTTTGCGGTGCTTTTGTAGACGTTCATGCGTCCGTTAGATAGACCGATGTATACTGAAACGCACCGAGGACGGCATGGCTAAAGGGCTAACGAAGAAGCAGCAGATGATCTTGCAGTACGTGATGGACTACGTTCAACGCGAGGGATATCCGCCATCCATCCGCGAAATCGGCCGCGATTTTCAGATCGGTTCTTTGCGAGGGGTGACCGTTCACCTGGATGCTTTGGAGAAGAAGGGCTACATTCAGCGCTCCAACACGCCGCGCTCCATCAAGGTCATTCACCCGAGCCTCCAGAGTTCGGACCGCGTGGTCATGCTCCCCCTCATCGGCACCATCGCCGCCGGCGCGCCCACCCTCGCTCAAGAGGACGTCGAGGACCTCATCCCCGTGCCGCGCGAGATGGTCCGCAATATCGAAAACGCGTTCCTTCTCCGCGTAAAGGGCGACTCGATGTCCGGCGAGGGCATCATGCCGCGCGACCTCGTGGTCATCAAGCCGCAGCAGACCGCAAACCACGGAGACCTCGTTGCCGCCTTATTGGGTGACGAAGCGACCGTGAAGCGAATCCACTTCCTTCCGAGCGGAGTCGTGCTCATGCCATCGAACCCGGCCTACATCCCGATCGAGGTCCACCAGGAGGATGCCCAGGTCATCGGCAAGGTTGTTGGGCTGATTCGCGACTACGAAGGCATGGCCTTCTAGCTCCTCTAGGCTCTTTTCAATTTCGCGATGCGCCCGTGAATGTCGCGGGCGATCGCTTCC
>DATGIR010000096.1:0-11268 GCA_035295605.1 Fimbriimonadaceae bacterium
TCTTCCGAAGCGGTGAGACCCAGGTGCTCGTCGGCACCCAGATGGTGGCCAAGGGACTCGACTTTCCCGATGTCACCATGGTCGGGGTGGTCGCCGCCGACGTGACCCTGAATCTCCCCGACTTTCGCGCCGGCGAGCGCACTTTTCAGCTCCTTTCCCAGGTGTCCGGCCGTGCCGGCCGCGGTGTGAAGCCCGGCGAGGTCGTTATCCAAACGTTCAACCCGAACCACGTGGCCGTCCGCACCGCCCAGACCCACAACTACCTATCGTTCTATGAAAACCTGAAGGTGGAGCGCGAAGCGGCCGGCTATCCGCCATTCCGACGGCTCGTGAATGTCGTGTTGAGCGGGGGCAGCCTGCCCGGCGTGGTCGCCGCCGCCGATCTGGCCGCCGACCGCCTGAAGTCGGTCCCCGGGGTCGAGGTGCTCGGCCCGGTTGATTGCGTGCTGGAGAAGCTTCAGAACCGCTGGCGCCGCCACCTGCTCCTCAAGCTTCTGCCGGAGGCGGACGTGACCCCGATCGGTGAGGCGCTGCTCGACTTCATGCCGAAGGGCGTGCAGGTGGTGGTCGACGTCGATCCGTACTCGCTGATGTAACGCCTCACGTCTCTCCCCCAGCCGAGAGGGCTTCCCGCCGCTTTGCGGCGAGGGAGGAGGGCGCCCTACCCCTCGTCCTCATCGGCCGGCCGCCCGGCCCGAGCCGTCCAACTGATCAACCCTATCGCGAAACCGCCGTAGACGATCGCGTAGTAAAGACTGCTTCCCGGGCTTGAGGGCAGCTTGTATTCGGGCCCGGGCGCCACGATGCTCAACGCGAAGGGCTCGAGATGGATGAGCGCTCGCACCGCACAGTAGATGCCCATGGCGGCGGTAAATCCTTGGAGCAGGGCAATGCGCGACAGCGTGATCGCAGCATCGCCGTCCGTGTCGCCGCTACCGCCGAATCGCGGTGCTTCGACCCATAGACGCTGCCCGGCAAATACCAACGCTAGCACTCCCACGCCAGCCGCGAGGGTCAGCGTGAGTTCGAGCGGCGTGGGGCCTCTGCCCCGGGTGGAGAACACCCCTACCAACGTTCCCAGATACGCGACCGTGTACATCGCCGCTTGGAACCAGGCAAACAACGCAAGCGCGCGAGCCACAACGAATCCGAAGTCCCTGACGCTGATTCGAAATGATGCTCCGTTCACTCGTTCCGATCTCCTTGGGCTTTCGGCGCTTTGAGAACCCGCCCAACGACTAGCGCGGCTGTAATCGCAAGAGCCGTCACTTCAACTGCAAGCTGCCATATCTCGCGAAAGTTGACGCCGAGCCGCCGGCTCACGAAATCTCCAAAGTTCCCCGCGTTCAACACCGATGCTGGGTTCATCCATATCCTCATGAATCCGGCCAGAGCTAACTCTCCGCAAGTCGGCAGCGCGAGTAATGCGAGTGTAGACGTGGTGATTGCGGCGCAGAAGCGGATTCTTGATTCACGACCGTCGTCCCCGATTCCCAGTCGATCCGCGAACCTCGCCGCGTTGAGTCCGCACACAGCGGCCGCGATAGGAAAGCCCAACCCAATGGCTAGCGCCAAACCTGCAGGAAATGAGAGCCTGAAGCCATGCGCGAAGACGCGCAGCAGCATCCAAGTCGGGAGCAGTCCACATACGAACCTCGCCAGCGGGAACAGGGCCAGAACTCCCACCGTCCTGAACACGATCAGCACGAACGTGCGGCGGTTCATCTCAGCGCCAGCATAGCGCTAATCCGGCGCGTGGAGCGGCACGAACGCCGCCAACACGATCCCCGGCAGGAACAGGAACCCGATGTACCAAATCGCCATGTGGGGCCCCCCCGCGCGGGTAGCGAGTGAGGTCGCGAACAGCGTCCCCACCGCCGCCGTCAACCGCCCGAAGTTGTAACAAAGCCCGGAGCCGGAGGTGCGCAGCAAGACCGGAAACAGCGGAGGAATGTAGGGCGGAAAGAGCGCGAAAATCCCCGAGCTCACGAACACCGCCGCCGAGAGCCAAACCTCCGTGACGAACAACGAGTGGGTGTGGCTGAACCCAAGGAAATAGGCCAGGAACGACGCCGCAAATAACAACCCGAACGCCCAGCGATAGCCGGCAACCTTGGCGAGCGCGGCTCCCGCGAAGTTTCCGACGATGTTCCACAGCGCCCACACGATGGTCACGTGCCGCACAATGTCGGCCTGACCGGCCGCGTCAAGCCTCGCAACCTCTGGGATCGCCCGCACAACCTGGGAGTTGAAGTAGAGGAACGCCCAAATCGTGGTGAGCGAGATCGTCGTGAGCGCCATCGTAAAGAGCGTCGTCGAAAGCACCGGCGCCTTGAAGAGCGCGCTCGCCGTCGGCATCTCCTTGGCCGTGCGCTCGCCTTGCCACTCCTCGGGCTCCGGCACCGCTCGACGAATCCAGAGCGTGATGAGCGCCGGCGTCATACCGATCAGGAACACCCATCGCGGCGAGAACTTGCCCAGCGCGCCAACGGTCAACGCTGCTGCGATGATGCCGACGATGTAGGCGTTTTGTAAAACTCCTCCGGATAGATGCTTGTACTTTCTGGGTAGGGTCTCGGAGACCAGCGCCGAACCCGCCGCCCACTCGCCTCCGATTCCCAGCGAGGAGATGAAGCGGAAGATGAGCAGGTGCCACCACTCTTGCGCCAGGAACGAGGCCCCGGTGAAGAGCGCGTAAATGAGGATCGTAAGGGTCAGCGTCCGCGCTCGTCCCAGCCGATCGCCGACCCGGCCGAAGATCGCGCCCCCGATCGCCCAACCCACCAGGAATACCGCCTGAATGATTCCGGCCTTGAGGGCGATTTCGGATAGCGGCGCGCCGGGCCTGAGCAGCTCCCGAACAAACGGAAGCGCGACGAGCGAGTAGATGTAGGAATCGAGCCCATCGAAACCCCATCCAAGCCACGCGGCAAAGAACGCCTTCTTCTGCGTTGGGGTCAGAGGCTGATCCGAAATCGTCGCTGATGCGGTTGCCATGCCGGTGCGAGGAATATACCGGGGCTACGCCGAGCCACCAGCCACCAGCCCCGATTCATCAACCGCCAAAATAGCAGACATAATTACACTACCGATGACCGCTACGCTCGACCTGGAAGCCCTCAATCCCGAGCAGCGCGAAGCGGTTCTCCACGACTCCGGCCCCCTCCTCGTCTTTGCCGGCGCCGGCTCCGGAAAGACCCGCGTCATCACCTTCCGAATCGCCCGTCTGATCGCCTCCGGCGCGCCGGCCGCCCGGATCCTCGCCGTCACCTTCACCAACAAAGCCGCCCGCGAAATGCGCGAACGGGTGGAAAAGCTGGTCGGCGCCGAGGGCGTGAAGAACATGTGGATCGGCACGTTCCACTCCCTTTGCGCCCGGCTGCTGCGCATCGAAGGCCACGCGATCGGGATCGACCAGAGCTTCGTCATCTACGACGACGGCGACCAGCTCAGCCTGATTCGCGAGATCCTGAAGGCCAAGAACATCGACGACAAGAGCCTCCAGCCACGCGGCGTGCTCAGCGAGATCTCCTCCGCCAAGGAGCGGCTGACCACCCCCGAGGCCTATGCCGAGAAAGCGACCGGCTTCTTCGAACGGATCGTCGGCGAGATATTCAAGGCCTACAACGCCCAGCTTCGAAAGGCCAACGCGCTCGACTTCGACGACATCCTCTACTACACGGTCAGGCTTCTCGAACAGCGGGGAGACGTTCGCGAAAAGTACGCCGACCGCTTTCTCCACATCCTCGTCGACGAGTATCAGGACGTCAACTTTGCCCAATACCGTTTAATTCAGCTTTTGTCTGAAAAACATAAAAACATCGTGGTAGTTGGCGACGACGATCAGTCGATCTATGCCTGGCGCGGCGCCGACGTGAGCCTCATCCTCCGCTTCGGTTCCGACTACCCCGACGCCACCATCATCAAGCTTGAACGGAACTACCGCTCGACCGGCAACATCCTCAAGGTGGCTAACGAGGTCATTCGCCACAATCGATCTCGCGCCGGCAAACAGCTCTGGACCGAGAACGAGCCCGGTCCCGCCGTTACCCTCACCCAGGCCGGGACCGAGGCGGACGAGGCGATGCTCGTCGCCGACTCGATTCAGAAGGACGTCGCTCGCGGGCGGCGGCACTACTCCGACTACGCCGTTCTCTATCGAACCAATTCCCAGTCGCGGGTGCTGGAGGAGGCCTTCCTCACCAGCCGCATGCCCCACATTTTGGTTGGCGGCCAGCGGTTCTACGAGCGCAAGGAGATTCGCGACATGCTCGCCTACCTCCGCCTCACCCTGAACCCGCTGGACGACGTTTCCTTCCGCCGCGTCATCAATGTTCCCACCCGCGGGATCGGGGCTTCGAGCATCGCCGGCCTCGAAACCCACGCAGCCGAGACGGGCCTAACCCTCCTTCAGGTCGCCGACGCCCCCGATTTCGTCCAGAGCATCGGAAAGAAGCAGGCGGAGGGGATGCGCAACTTCGCCGGGCTCATCGTCCAGGCCGCCAAGGTCGCCGAGGCGGGCTCGGTCACCCCCGTCCTCCGCTTCCTCCTCAGCGGCTCCGGCTACATCGACGCTCTCAAGGTCGACCACTCGCAGGAAGCCGTTGGCCGCCTGGAAAACCTGCAGGAGTTGCTCAACGTGACCAACGAGTACGACGCGACCGCCGAGGAGCCAACCCTCGCCGGCTTTCTCGAGAGCGTTTCGCTCGTCGCCGATGTGGACTCGTTAAGTAACGACGGCAACGCGATCACCCTTATGACCCTCCACTCCGCCAAGGGCCTCGAGTTCCCGGTCGTATATCTGGTCGGGCTGGAGGAGGGCGTGTTTCCCCACTCCCGCTCGCTTTCCACCGACGCCGAGATCGAGGAGGAGCGCCGCCTCTGCTACGTTGGAATGACCCGCGCCCGCGAGGAGCTCCACCTGGTTCACGCCAACCGCCGTTCCATCTACGGCACGCCCAACTTCAACCGCCGTTCGCGCTTCCTGGACGACCTCCCCGCCGAGTGGCTTTCCTCAATCTCCCACAGCGGTTACGCGATGCCGGAGTCGGCGCGCTCGCCATATCCCGACCGGTCCGGAACCTTCAGCAGCTTCCGCGAAGCCAAACCCGTCGTACCTTCCGCTTCCCAGCTTCGCGCTCCCTCGTGGACCCCGCCGTTCAACGTGGGGCAGCGGGTGCGCCACGCCAAGTTCGGAATCGGGGTGGTGGTTGCCTGCAGCCCCTTAAAGGACGACGTCGAGGTAACCGTCGCATTTCCCGGCGTCATTGGCGTCAAGAAGCTGATCCAGAAGCTTGCCAAGCTGGAGGCGCTGTAAACCGCTGCCTCTTCCTTCTGGCCCCCCTGGCTCTCGTCGGCTGCCGAAGCGCCACCTCCCTCATGCCCCTCGCCACGGGCCGCACCTGGACCTACGAAGTGAGCGACCTCCGGTTGAGCCAGGTCGTGCCGATGCGCGTCGCCCGGAAGGTGAGTGTGGACGATGTCCCGGGATATGAGCTGACCGGCCCCCTGGGCACGGCGCGGCTCGCCTGGCACGGGCCGAGGCTCGTCGCTGAAACGCTCGGCAGCACCACCTACGCTCCTCCGATTCCGCTGCTCGATGCCCGAATCCCCCAGGGCGACGTGCTTTGGAGCGGCTTCGTGATGGCGGATGGAGCGGTGAATGACGGCCATGCGACGCTAACCCACAAGACCGCAGAAACCCCATTCGCCTCTCACAAAGTGCCCGCAGTGGAAACCATCCTCGATCTGCGGGTCGGTAAACGGCGCATCGAACTGGATTCCTGGTTCGTCGACGGCGTCGGTCTTATCAAGCAAGAGGAGCACGTGGACGACGTCGAAACAGTTAGGATTTCCATGACGACCGGTCCCTAGCCGATAATCTCTGAAGACGAGCCTCCATCCTCCACCCTCCAAGCAATGGAACCCGCCCTTTCCGTAACCCCCAAGCCGGTCTCGATCAAAGACGTTCGAAGCAACGGCAAGATCAAGAAGCTCATCGACGGCGCCAACGAGGTCATGAAGGCGATGGGCTACACCGAGCACGGCCAGCGGCATGCGGGCGTGGTCTCCAGCATCACCCGCTACATCCTGGAAAGCGTCGGCGTCGCCGGCCGCGACGTGGAGCTTGGCCAGATCGCCGGTTTCATGCACGACATCGGGAATGTGGTCAACCGGATCGACCATCCGCTTCACGGCGCCGCCATCTCGTTCACCCTCCTCGACCAGATGGGGATGGACGCCGCCGAAATCGCCCCCATCCTCGGAGCGATCGGCAACCACGAGGAGATGGTCGGCCTACCGGTTTCGCCGATGAGCGCGGCGCTCATCATCGCCGACAAGAGCGACGTGCACTTCAGCCGCGTTCAGAATCCGATCCTCGAGACGTTCGACATCCACGACCGCGTGAACTACGCCGTCCAGAAGAGCCGCGTTGAAGTGCGTCCGCCCGGCGTCGAGCATGGCCAAACCATCGAGCTGACCCTCGAAATCGACACCTCTCACGCAACCGTGATGGAGTATTTCGAGATCTTCCTGAACCGAATGGTGATGTGCCGCAAATCGGCCGACCTGCTCGGCTACAAGTTCACGCTGAACGTCAACGGCACCTACTTGGAGTAGGCCCGCCCCTACGAATCCGCGAACGGGTCGTACTCGTCCAAGTCAGCCGGCGCCGGGGCGCTTCCGCCTCCGACTGCGGCCGGCACGCCGCCGCCACCCGAATCGTCCTTCGGCCGGTCCAGCCCCTGGACGTTATCGGCGACGATCTCCACGACCTCGCGGTTCTGGCCGTCGCTCGCCTGATACTTCCGGCTCTGCAGCCGGCCGTCCAGGCCGACCAGGCGGCCCTTGGTCAGATACGTCGACACGTAGTCGGCGGTCTGGCCCCAGGCCGTCACCCGGAAGAAGTCGGCGTCCGGGCTCCCGTCCTGCGGCTTGATTCGCTTCTGCACCGCAATGCTGAAGTCGCAGACGCTCTTGCCCGTCTGCGTTGTTCGCAACTCAGGATCGCGCGTAAGGCGACCAACTAGGACTACGCGGTTGATTGACATGGCGGCTGATTATACGACAAATGTCTACTAAAACAAAACTATTCGGTTGCGGCGGGAGCGGACGGCTCCGGCGCGGCGGCGGCCGGCTTCTCCTGGATCAGGATCATTTGCCGAAGCACGTCGTCTGAAATCTTCATCAGGCGGTTCAACTCGGCGGGGACCGGCGATGGCGCGCTGAAGTTCATCAGCACGTACGTGCCTTCCTTGTATCCCTTGATCTCGTAGGCCAGCTTCCGCTTGTCCCACTTTGCGGCGGATTCCACGGCGCCGCCGTGCTCCTCCACCACCGACTTGAACCGGTCGGCGATCTTTTGAACCTCGGAGTCGGAGAACTCCGGCCGGACGATATAAAACGCTTCGTACTGTCTCTGCTTTTCGCTCATGGTTGCTCCCTCTGGGCTGCGGCCTCGCGCACGGCGGGGCAGGGGGCCTTTCGGCAAGGACCCATGATACCTTCGAGCGCCTCGCGCGTTCCAAGTAAAATGAACGCAATGCGCCGAACCATTCGCGCTTTCTCCCTCCTGCTGGTGGCTGCGTCCTCCGGGATCATCGCCGTCGGCTGCGGAGGGCTGACCGACATCGCCGGCCTCGAGCGGCTTTTCCCGCCCGGGACGTTCGGCAGCGGCGCCAACAGCCCGTTCGTCGGCCAGTGGACGCTCACGTCGATCACCGTCAACGGGGTTTCGGTTAACTGCCCCGGATCGACCACGCAGAACGGAACGAACTACTCGTGCGACGCGATCGTTCGCAGCTTCATCGCCAACGGGACGTTCAACGACACCGCACCGAGCCAGGACATCGGATCGGGGACTTGGTCGGTTACCGGTAGCGACCTCACCCTCACCAAGGGCGGCGTGATCACCTCCGGCACCGTCGGTTTCACGGCCGATCTCTCCAAGTTCGTCGTCACCGTCGGCGCCGAAAACATGAACTGGACGAAGCATTAGTCCGCCTCGCTGCTTCGTCCATGAGGTAACTTTTATGGACACGAATGGCTCTAGGCGAATGTTCTACGAACGACGCTCAGAACCTCGATTCGAAGGTATCGGGTAGCCATCATCCCCGCCCTGAGCCCGGGCTTCCCGAGGTTTCAAAAGTTTCAGCCCCGGCTGAACTTTCACTTTTTTCTAAAATCGCGTGGTGGTCGCTGGTCGTCAACCTCGGCGTCGTCGCCTGGGGCGCCTACCTCCGCGCCATGCAGTACGGAGACGGCTGCGGCAGCCACTGGCCGCTCTGCGACGGTGAGACCCACCCGCTCCACGGCCCCATCGCCAAGGTCGTCGAGTTCTCCCACCGCGGTTCGACGGGGCTGACCGTCCTCTTCTCCATCGCCCTCATCGTCTTCGGGCGGCGTTGGTTCGGGGCGGGAAGCCAGACCCGAAAGTTCGCTTACACCATTGGCGGGCTCGTCGTCATGGAAGCCCTTGTCGGCATGGTCCTCGTGAAGTTCGGGCTGGTCGCCAATAACGCCACGCCGGAGCGGGCGTGGGTCATGTCCTTCCACGTCGTCTCCACATTCCTCCTGATGGCCGCGACCACCTGGGCCGCCTACACCGGGAGCGGCGGGCGCAGGCTCGTCCTTAAGGGCCAGGGCGCGGTCGGCTGGATGCTTCTGCTCGGCTTCGCCATGCTCTGCGGGCTCGGCGTGAGCGGCGCCATCTCGGCCCTAGGCCATACCCTCGACCCCGTCCCCGACGTCCTCCGCGAAGCCGTCAAGCCGGGCGCGTTCTGGATGGTTCGCCTGCAGCCATACCACCCGTACGTCTCCCTCGCCGTCGGGATGTTCCTCGTCCTTGCCGCGACCCTGATCGCCAACCTCCGCCCCTCCGCCGAAGTCCGCCGCGCCGGCATCTACATGGTCGCGGCATTCCTCGTCGAGCTCGGCATCGGCCTCATCAATATCCTCCTCAAGGCGCCGATCGGGCTCCAGATGCTCCACCTGGCCGCCGCCGACGCGGCCGTGGTCACCTTCGCCTACTTCACGGCGTGCGCGCTGGCGTATGGCCTTCAACACAAGGAGCATCCGGGGCCGCCTGCTCGACGCGTCTCCTTCAAGGAGCTCGTGCATCAGTACGTGATGCTCACCAAGCCGCGCGTCATCTCGCTCCTCCTCTTCACCACCCTCGCCGCGCTGCTCGCCGCCTCCGGCGGCTGGCCGGGACTGTGGCTGTTTGTGAGCGTCGCCATCGGCGGCTACCTGATGGCCGGGGCCGCCAACGCCATCAACATGGTCGTGGAGCGCGACCTGGACGAGGCGATGGCCCGCACGAGCAAGCGCCCGACCGTTAGCGAGATCATCCCCACCGGAACCGCCCTCAACTTTGCCGTCATCGTCGCGCTTTCCGCCTTCGCGCTCCTCGCCTTCGGCGTGAACCTGCTCACCGCTTGCCTTGCATTTGCCGGGCTGGTGTTCTACGTGAGCGTTTACACCCTCGGCCTCAAGCGGCGGACCTACCACAACATCGTCATCGGCGGCGCCGCCGGCGCCTTCCCGCCCCTCGTGGGCTGGGCGGCCAGCCAGAACGGCCTCGCCCCCCTTGCCTACTACCTCTTCGCGATCGTTTTCCTCTGGACTCCGGTCCACTTCTGGGCGCTTGCGATCCTGATCAAGGACGACTACGCGAAAGCCGGCGTCCCCATGCTTCCGGTTGTCAAAGGGGTTCGCGCGACCACCGTGCAAATCGTCGTGTACACGATTCTCACGGTGGCGATCACCCTCGTGCCCGTCCTCGCCCGGCTCGTCGGCTGGACGTACGCCGCCATCGCCGCCGCCCTCAATATCTACTTGCTCGTGCTCTGCATCCGCCTCTTCCGCTCGCCGGAGCGGCCGCAGGCGAGCCGCCTGTTCCACTACTCGATGCTCTATCTCGCTCTGCTCTTCACCGCGGTCGCCGTCGACCGCTCGCTGCCGCATGCGCCATCGAAAAACACGCGGGTATCATCCGGCGCGGTCGCTGAGTCTGGGGTGAGACCCGACGGCCTGCGAGGATCCCGGGCGGGCGCCCTCGCACTTTGGACGCGGGAGTCCAGGACGGCCAACGCCGAACCAGGAGGGTACTGATGGCACAACTGTTTACGCCTTCAACGAATAACCGACTCAAAACGCTGCTGGGCGTGCTGAGCCTCGGTCCGCTCGTGGTCGGGTATGCGATTGCCGGCTTCTCCCGCTCTGGCGCAAACACCAAGGTCGAGGTTCCCCGCAACCAGCCGGTTCCGTTCAGCCACCGGCACCACGCGTGGGAGCTCGGTATCGACTGCCGCTACTGTCACCAAGGCGTCGAAAAGTCCGGCTTCTCCAACATTCCGCCCACCGAGACCTGCATGTCTTGCCACTCGCAGGTGTGGACCAACTCGCCGATGCTCGAGCCGATCCGCGAGAGCTATCAGACCGGAACCCCGATCCAGTGGACCACGGTCAACCGGCTTCCAAGCTTCGTCTACTTCAACCACTCGATTCACGTGGCGCGCGGCGTGAACTGCGACGTCTGCCACGGCCCCGTCCAGAAGATGCAAATCACCTGGAAGGGCAACTCGTTCCAAATGGCTTGGTGCCTCCAGTGCCACCGGGCGCCCGAGCGCTACCTCTATCGCGACCACGCGCATCCGGAGTTGAGCCCGCGCCAGCAGGTCTTCAACATCTACACAAAGCTGCAGGGCAACGAAGACATCAGCGACCGCGAGGACCGCATTCTCGAAGGCAAGGAAGACGGCTCCGACGATCCGAAGGACATCAAAGAAGGTAGGGACATGATCGCCCGCTACGGCGTCAAGACGCAGCAACTCGCCGACTGCTGGGTGTGCCACCGCTGATGAGCCACCGATACGAATCCAACGCGGCGCCTAAGTCGAAACGGCCGATCATCGATCTCGATGCAGTGAATGCCAAGCTGCGCGGCAAGCGCGGACCCGAGTATTGGCGCAGCCTCGAAGAGATCGCCGAAACCCCCGAGTTCCAAGCCTGGGTCGAGGACGAGTTCCCGAACCGGCGCGACCTCGCCGGTCTCGACCGGCGCGACTTCCTGAAGTTCATGGGCGCCTCGCTGGCGCTCGCCGGCGTCGCCGGCTGCCGCGGCGTCTTTCTGCCGGACGAGAAGCTGGTGCCGTACGTCAAGCAGCCGGAAGAGATGACGATCGGCAAGCCGCTCTACTACGCGACGGCTGTGCCGGTTCGCGGCTACGCGATGGGCGTGCTCGTGGAGCAGCGCGAGGGGCGGCC
>DATGIR010000097.1:0-6590 GCA_035295605.1 Fimbriimonadaceae bacterium
ATCCGCGTTGTCGGGCGCAGCGACCATCATGACCTTCTGAGAGGGATTCGATCGGACCGGCACGTTTCGCGCCGAAAGATCGTTGAGCACCGAGTCGATGCAATTGCGCTGGCCCTGAATCCTGAGCGCGCTCACGATCTCCGCCTGGTTTGCGGTTATGCCGTCTACCGTCGATTCTCCGACTGCTTGCTTAAGCGTGCCGAAGATTGCTCTTGGGAAGTAAGGGAACATCTCGTTCCCCGATTGGAATTTATTGCCGAGAACCGTTTCGGCGGTCGAACCGAAGATACTTTCCAGACACTTGGCGAAGGTGCTGACGTCGCTTTGAGTGCTCTCGCCCTGTGCCGAAACGACCGCGTCGAACAATCCGTTCGAAAAATTGTGGAGGATTCGCGTCCTCGATTCCACGTTGCCGAGGGACAAGATCATCAGCATTTCGCCAAGGGTGGTGCACCTGACTGGATCTGGGACAACCAGCGGTCCGACGGCAAGGGCGCGTGGGCTCGGCGTAAGGGTTCCGGCTACGCTTCGCTGCAATGAGCTGTAGCCATCAGACACTGCCATGACTGCTTGGCCGAGCGTTACTGTCGGAGCCAGACTCGCGACGCTAACCGATTCGCCGGAGGGTAGCGTGAATCGGTCTAGGCCGACCGTTTTCATATCAGCCTTGAGGTCAACGAGCTTGTAGCCGGGGGTGCACAGCTTCGTCAGCAGGTCGTCATTCTGTGCATTGTTCCGAACGAGCTGCTGGACGCAGATCGACCAACCCATAAGAGCTTTGAGGTTCGGGTCGGCATTGTCGATGGAGGTAAGGCCAATCTCCTCATTCATCACGGTGCTTAGCGCTCGGAACGCGAGCCAACCTGCGTCAGTGAGATCTGCGGCCCGCTTCGCTCGTGCGAGCTGTTCCGCTTGATCGGCAGCCAATTTGTTCTTCGCGCCCTTTGCATGAGCGGCGATGGCGAAACTTCGCACATTCGCGTTCTCGAGAAAGGCAGCCTCGAGCTTCGATTTAGCCTGGGTCAGGTCGTCACAGATGGAACTGACCGTTTCGGCGTATCGCCGGCCAGGGTACCGGGTTTCAAACAGATCCGCGTCCGGTTGACGCGAATCGTCGATCAGCTTGAACACGAGCTCTGCGTCCCCAATCCCAAGCTGCTTCCTAACGGAGTCTGGGTAATAGAAGTACCGCCAGACAGCATCGTTTTCGGGGCCGGTACGGGGAGATGCTAACAGGCTCTGATTCACGCGTTGGACGCGCTCCACCTCCTGGACGATGCAATTGCGAAGCACGTCCTGCACGAGCATCATGTTTCCGCGCAGCGTGTTCAGCTCCGTCTGAATTGCAGACACTACGCGCGACGCATCCGCCGGCCGATCGCTGTTGACCTGCAGGTTATAGAGGGTTATGCGCGCTTGCGGTGACGGTGTATCGAACTGTCCCACCAACTCCTTCACGTAGTTAACGTCGTCGGGGGCGCCCCGAACATAAAGCTGATTGGAATTCTCGAACCCCATGATGTAGCAGCGCAGGAGCGGGTCCGCACTCGTCACGGATGGGGTGCTAAACCAATAGGGTTCGTGCCGCTGCTGGTCACGAAACGCTTTCAGCTCCTGGAGCGCCGCCGTACCCATCGCCAGCGATGCCGCGAACTGGCCCGCCTGGGCGTTGTTCGTCGCCGTCGTCGCCGCGTCGTATTGGGATTTCTGCGTCGTGTACGTGTTCTGGGCGGTCGTCAGGGCGCCCTGGGCGGCCGTCAGCTCCTTATTGGCCTCGGTCATCTGCGCCTCCTGCTGGGCCGAGGCGCCGGCCTGGTCGGCCTGTGCCTGGGTCAGGCTAGCCAAGCGGGCCTGACCCCGAGTTATCTGGCCGCTCATGCTCTTCAATAACTCAGGGTCGGCGGGTGGGTCCTTCTGGGCGCTCAATTGCGCGTACTGCGACTGTAGCGCGGTGAGCGCGGTTTGTTGGGCGGTGATTTGCGCCGCAATGCGCTGGCTCGCGGTGATGCTTCCGTTAGCGGCATTGATGCGCGCCTGAAGCTTGTCGACCGTGTTCTGTTTGGTTTGAACGTCCTGCTGCGCCTTCCGGAGGTCTGCATCCGCCTTTTTCAGGCCCAAAATCGCGGTTTGTTCGGCCGTCACCGACTCCAGATGCTTGGTCGTGGCGTCCCGCAATTGGTTCTCTTGGCCCGAGATATCTTTGTCCGTGAAGAAGGGGTCGTTCTTGAGCTGCGAATCCGGATTCAGGGCGCGCATGACCTCCGGCACGCTCGTGAAGTAGTAGAGATTGATCGTCTGATTGATCGCGCTGCCGCCAAGGTTCGCTGACCTGGCGGTGACGAGGTCAAGACCGGCTTGACACCGATCCAGCTCCTTGCCAAGGCTAATCACGAGACTCGCTAGGGTTTTCGCCGGAAGCGCCTTGGAGTCCTTGCATTTGTTGAGCGGGTCCTTCAGCGTGCCTAGTGCGGCCCGGCGCGCGTCGATTCGGCCGGAACGAACCGTGGTGGTCTCGTCGATCGAAAGAGCCAGGGTGCCGGCGTCGAAAGCCATGTCCGCCGCGGCCGTCATGACATCGTAGATCCGATCCTGAATTCGGGTTCCCTGATCCTGAACCGTCTTGTCGCCAACCGCGGCGTCGAAGGCGTCCACGTCTTTCTTAGCCGAGGCAGGCCAAGTGGCTCCGTCCTGAAAGTAATTGCCGAGAAGTTTCTTGTCCTCGCCCGCATTCTTGATCGCGGCGTCGTAATCGGACGAGCTCGAACACCATTTCGTGACGAAGTCGGTGAATTTTCCGGCTCCGCCGAGGGTATCGATGTTGTGGTTCCCGCTAACCGTCGTCGTGAAGTCGTCGGGGCTGAACTTTTTGACCGCATCCTGAAGCGCTTTGGTGTCGATCGCAAACCCGGCGCTCGTGAGCTGGCCGCGAAGCGCCGATTCACCTTGCTTAGACGTGAAAGCCTTGAGTCGCTTCGCGGCGGCGGCCTGATCCTTCTTATAGGTTGGATGCATCGCCGCTACCAGGGGCGTCGCCTTGATGCCGACGGCGAAAGTGGTCGCCGCGTCGTCCACCGCCTTCGCCGCCGCGGCGTCCGCGACAGTGACGTGGCGGTCGTCCGTCGTGTTGCCCACCGAGTCGTAATAGGCCTTCACCGCCGCGTCCACCGGCGCCACGAAGTCCTTCACCGACTTCGCCGACTTCCCCGCCGCGAGTGCAGACTTGAGGGCAGTGGCGAGCTTATCGAGGCGCGCCAACGCATCGTTGCAAGCCTTGTCCTCGGCCGCGAGCTGGTCCTCGCTCAACGGTGTCAACTTCGGCCCCTTAGGCGCGGCCTGCTTCGCCTTCTTCTTGCCGGCTTGCTTTTTGGCCCCGGCCGGCGCCTTGGTCTTGGCCGGAGCCGATGTAATGTAGGCGAGGGCGAAGCCGGTCGTGATGACGACAGCAAAAGCGAGGAGAACTAAGCGCACATTGGATCTCATGGCATTCACGTTCAGTACCCCCGCAGCATAGCACTGCTACCGCAAAAAGTAAACTATTGTTAAACCGTTTGCGAGGTACTGCGTGCACCGAACGCCGGACGACGCACGGGGCGTCGGCTACGCACTCGCCAGCGCGGATCGCATCTCGTCCCACGAAAGGACGACCTTCCCCATCGTTCGGGGATCGACGGACGTCAGCCCGACGCCCTCCTTCACCCATCCCATCACGTACACCGGACTCGTCGGTACCACGACCATGCCCACGTACCGGCCGCCTGGAACGGCTTCGCCGGTCACCCAGCCCTCGGCCAGCATCGCCTCCAGAATATCGAGGCCGAAGCGGAAGCTCCCCTCGTAGTTCATCTGCAAACCGCGCTTTCGGGCGTCGAAGATGTACGTCTCCATGATCGCGTCGAGGTCGGTCTCCGCCCGAAGCGCCGTCAGCATCGCCCCGTACGAGAGGTAGTCCGGCAGCACGAAGTGACCCCGCCGATAGCACTCGACCCGATGGATCCGGCCGTCGACGTAGGAGGCGACGATGTCTTTGGTCGCGCCCTCCAGGTTCAGCTTGAAGCGGCAGTACTTCTCCACTTCCCACTTGGGGGTCTTGCCGGTGAGCTGCTGGATGTTGTGCTTGAGCCCGGCGATCGAAAACGCGCCCGCGCCGGGCACGCCCACGTCGTCGTTGGCAAAGCCGCCCGAGCCCATCCAAACGAAGGCTTCCTCCGGGCTAACCTTGACGCCGGAATTCCGGGCGATCTCCGCGCAGTAAGCCTTCAGCTCGGTGAAGTGACCGTTCACCGAGTACCAGAAGTCGGCAAAGCGGATGTGGTTCTTGATGCGGCGCGTCTGGGTCTTGTCGTAGCTCTCGTTGAGCCACATCGGGTCGTGCTCGCCTCGCTCGAGCTCCAGAATGGTGTAGGCGAGATTGCGGCTGCCGGTCTGAGCGAGGGTGAGGCCGGCGGAAAGGATCGGGTCGGCAAATCCGGCCGAGTCTCCGGCCAGGAACCAATTCTCCCCGTACAGTTTGTGGGCCACGAAGCTCCAGTCCTTGGTGGTCTGGATGATGTTCTCGCAGGTGGCGTTGGCGACGAGCTTGCTGATCGTCGGCTCGTTGGCCACCGACTCGTGGTACAGCTCCTCGGGCTTCTTGCCCGTCTTCTTCACGTAGTCGGCGGGGACGACCAGGCCGATGGAGGTGCGCGTCGGGCCGAGGGGAATGAACCAGAGCCACCCTCCCTCCAGGCTTAGCGTGAGAATCCGGGTTCCGCCGCTTCCGATGCGCTCGGCCCACTCGGCGTTCTGCCAATAGTCGTACACGGCGATGTTGCGCAGCGCGGTAGGCGATTCGACCTCGACCCCCATCGCCCGGCGAAGAATGCCGGAGTTCCCGGAGGCGTCCACGTAGTACTTGGCCCGCACGTGGGTCTCGCCCTTCAGGTGCTGCTCGCCCACGGGCTCGCTCGGGGCGACTTCGTAGCCGGTGACCCGGTCGCCCTCTTTACCGATGGAGACGACCTTGACCCCCTCCATGACCCGGCAGCCGGCTTCCCGTGCGTGGTCGAGAAGGATCTTGTCGTAGATGGAACGGTCGACCTGAAACGCGGTGGATAGGCGCTGGCCGGCGAACTTGCCCGGGCGCGGCTCATCCTGGTACCAGGCCGGCGGAATAAAGTCGAGCGACCAGAGCTCGTCGGTCTCGCCCCACTTGTAGCGCCCGCCGATCTTGATCGGGAAGCCGGCGGCCTCCACCTTGTCCCACACGCGCATCTCGTGGAGGATGAGCATGAGGTGCGGAATCTGGCTCTCGCCCACGTGGTCGCGCGGAAACAGCTCGCGCTCGAACAGCACGACGTCGAGGTCCGGGTTGTAGCGCTTCAGCAGGGTCCCAAGCGTGCTCGCGGCGGGCCCCCCGCCGATGACGGCAACGTCGCACTCGATAGGCATGTCGGTTTATTGTGGCGGCAAAGGGCGCGCCCTCCATAATAGCCACCATGACGCCGCAAGCCGAAATCAACACCCGCTACCCGAACCGCCCCCTGAAAGACCAAGTCGCCATCGTCACCGGCGCGAACTCCGGAATCGGCGAGGGGGTGGCGAGGTACATGTCGGCGGCGGGGGCGAAGGTCGCCGTCAACTACGTGGTCAACCCCGAGGCGGCCGACGCCATCGTCCAGGACATCAACGCCTACGGCGGAAAGGCGATCGCGGTCCAGGGCGATGTGAGCAAAGAGGCGGACGTGCAGCGCATGTTCGCCGAGACCATCGGGCAATTCGGCGCGCTCGACATCCTCATCAACAACGCCGGCCTGCAGCGCGACTCGAAGATCGCGGATATGACCCTCGACCAGTGGAACTTCGTGATCGGCGTCAACCTCACCGGCCAGTTCCTCTGCGCCCGGGAGGCGATCCGGCAGTTCAAGAAGCAGGGCCCGCGCCAGGTCAGTGCTTCGCTTGGCAAAATCGTGTGCATGTCCAGCGTCCACGAAATCATTCCGTGGGCCACCCACGTGAACTACGCCTCGAGCAAGGGCGGCGTCAAGCTTCTCATGCAGTCGCTGGCGCAGGAGTGCGCGCCGGACAAAATCCGGGTCAACTCGATCGGGCCGGGCGCGATCAAGACCCCGATCAACACGTCCGCCTGGAACACGCCGGAAGCCGAGAAGTCGCTCCTCACCCTCATCCCCTACGGCCGGGTCGGCATCGTCGACGATATCGGCAAGGCCGCGGTTTGGCTGAGCAGCGATGAGAGCGAGTACGTGGTCGGCACCACCCTCCTCGTCGACGGCGGCATGTGCCTGTACCCCGGCTTCAGCACCAATGGCTAGCGAAACGGAGCGGCTGGCCCAGAATTGCGCCGACCCCAAACAGCCGTGGTACGCCTGGGGCACCTATTTGAGCGAGCGGCAGTGGGGCACCGTCCGCGAGGATTACTCCGCATCGGGCGCCTCCTGGGACTACTTCCCCCACGAACACGCCCGAAGCCGCGCCTACCGGTGGGGCGAGGATGGCCTCCTCGGCTGGTGCGACCGGCGCGGCATCCTCAACTTCGCGGTCGCGCTCTGGAACGGCAACGACCCGATCCTCAAGGAGCGGTTGTTCGGTCTCAC
>DATGIR010000098.1:0-8707 GCA_035295605.1 Fimbriimonadaceae bacterium
CCAAGGAAAGAACGTCCTCGTGGTCGCCCACGGCAACTCCAACCGCTCGATTGTCATGAAACTGGACAACCTCTCGCGGGATGAGGTGCTCGAACTTAATCTGGCGACCGGCGTGCCGCTCGTCTACGAGCTGACAACGGACGGCGCGGTCAGGAAGAAGACCACCCTCTAGCCCGGGGCCGGGCCCTACTATTGGCTTGGAAGCAGCCGATCCTCGAGGCCGGTGAGTTGAGCCATGAGCCGCTCGCGAAGGGCGTCAATGTCTTCTTCGACGCGTGCGCGGCGCATGCGGACAACAACCGCGACACCGACGGCGCCGGCGGCAACGGCAACCAACAGGCCGGCAAGCACCGTTCTCATTCTGCTTAGTTTACCTGCAGGTTCAAATGAAGCCGGCCCGACCTCGTGGAGGTCGGGCCGGCGGGTGCTCGGTCTTCGATCGCTTGCTAGTATCGAACCACGGTGAACGTGGCCGATACCTGGGTGCTGTTGCTCGATGCGGTGACCGTGTCCGTAAGCGCACGGCTCACGCGGCGGGTCAGCACCGCGAACGCATAGGTTGACTTTCCGGCCGGGATCGTCACGCTCGGCGGAAGGGTCGCCGCCAGCGGATTGGAACCGGCGAGTGTCACGATTGTGCCGCCTGCCGCCGCCGGCCCGTCGAGCGAGATCCGGCAGACGGTTGTCCGCAGTCCGATGACGGTGGACGGGGTGAACGATATTGACGCGAGCGACGGCGCCCTGACGGTCAGCGTCTGCTGGCTCGACAAGCTACCGGCCGTGGCCGTAATCGTCACCTGTGCATTCGACGTCTGCGGGACCGTGTTGATCGCGAAG
Source organism: Fimbriimonadaceae bacterium (assembly GCA_035295605.1). Lineage (GTDB taxonomy): Bacteria > Armatimonadota > Fimbriimonadia > Fimbriimonadales > Fimbriimonadaceae > DAIDHV01. Next base: position 838 of record DATGIR010000098.1, read on the forward strand.
TTCACCGAGGAGGCGCCCGCCGGAACAACCACCGGCGCGCTGATCGACGCGATTCCGTTCGGGTTGAACCCTATCCCGACGGCGAGTCCCCCATTAGGCGCCGGGTTTCCGAGCGTGATCGTTCCGGTCACGACGTTACCGCCAAGGACCGAGTTCTGGCTTAATGAGAGCACGAACGTCGACGGGTTGACCAGCAGGGTCCTTTGAATCGCGTTCGGGCCGCGAGTTGCCGTGATATGAACGGTGGTGGCCGTCGTCACGACGGTTGCCCCGACCTGAATCGGGAACGTCGCGCCGGTGCTTCCGGACGGAACGACAACCGTGCTGGGAACACTCACGATGTTGCTATCGGCGGAGATCTGAACGACGGCGCCGTTCGAATCGGCAGGAGACGAGAGCGACACGGTGCCGTTGACGGTATCTCCCGGGTTGGCGCTGTTCTGGCTCAGCGTGAATGTGAAGAGCGGCGTCGGGTCGACGATGAAGTTCGACAGGGACTGCTGATTGGTGTAGTCCGTCCCCGGCGCCGATGGCCGATCGACTTCACAAACCCGGGTGATAACCGCATTCTCGTACGGCGTCTGGATCGTGAATGTCGCCTGACCGTTGCTATCGAACGTCAGTGTTCCCGGCGTGACGATATAGCCGACCGGGTTGGTCTGCACGAGCACCGTCGTCGTCGGGAAGTTCGGCCCGGGAAGCCCGTTAAGGGTCACGGTGCCGTTGATGGTCGTACCGCCGCTCACGCGTGTGGGGTTGAGTACGACGCTGACGATCGATGCCGGGTCGAGCTCGACGGCTTGGGCGATACCATAGCCGAGGAAGCTTGCGGTAACGATCGGGAAGCTCTTGAGGTCGACGCCGCTCGTTGAGATCGGCACCTGCGCGGTCGACTGACCGGCATTGATGGTCACAGACGCGGGCGGGGTGAGCAGCGCACTGGAAGACTGCAGCTGAACCGTGACGCCGCCTGCCGGAGCCGGGGCTGCCAGCACGATGGTGCCCGTCACGCCGTTGCCGCCGATGGTTCCGCTCGGCGTGACCGAGAAGTTTTGGAGCCAAGGAATGACGGAAAGGGGCGCGATGAGGAAGTTGCCCTGATAGTAGGCCCTCACTAAGACCTGAGAGGGCGCGGTCACGGCTTCCGAATAGATCGTAATCGTCGACGTCGGCGATGTGGCGCCACCGGGGACGGTCACGGTCGTAGTCGTGACAATGTTGTTAGGATCGAACGATGCCGCGCCGGTGGCCTGCTTGTTCGGGGTCAACAGGTCAATGGTGACGACAGCGCCCTGCACGGGAGCTGCCGAACTCAGAACGATGCCGCACTGGGTAGAGGCGCCCAAGCCGCCGGGAATGGTGGTCGGATTGAGGTTGACCTGGGAGACGATCGGGCGACCGATGCTGAATTTGGCCAGCCAGCCATCCTTCGCTTCGTACTCGGTGATGAAGAGCGGGACCACGGGAGCGGGGACTCCGATGATGCCAAACAGAACGCCGCCGAGAAACCCGCCGCCCTGACCGGCGTCGCCGTTCTGCTTGAACGCCTTGGACGTGATGAGCCCATTAGCAACGGCGCCGTTCGTCTGGATCGGGCCCCGAACAGGATCAAATTCAATCCGGGTCGAGTCGGACCAACCGTTCACCCAGACGTCGCCGAACGCGTCCAGGTAGGGACCGAACACCTTTTGGTCGGTGTCATGGCCCAGGTAGGTGCCGTAGATGAGCTTCGTGCCGGTGGGGTCGAGAACGTTCATCCAGTCGGTGCCGGTGGGAAGATCCGGCGGCATCGGCGTCACGTACGCAGTGCCCAAAGGCGCATCCGTTGTGCTCGAACCCGTTTGCACCGAACCCGGGACATACCCGGTTGGATCCACGGGGTTCGGGGGCGGCGGGAACGGGAACGTCAAGAGTGCGACATCGATGTTTCCGGTTATGAATGCTTGACCAGATTGGTCAACTGCGATTCCGCAAGGGACCACCGAACTCTGACACCCCTTTTCGCCGAGCCCGACGACCTTTAGGTTTGTCGAGTAGATGATCTGCGAGGCGTCCGGCGAGATCTTCGTCACAACGACGTTCTGCCAAACATCGAAGATTTCGCCGAAGGCGCCGCGGGTGCGCGGATAGTCGAACGAGTTGCAGTTCCCGGTGATGTAGGCATTGCCGAGCGAGTCGATGGCAATGCAGTTGCCGCTCACGAAGGGAGTGCCGGCCTGATCGACATCCACGCCGCCGATGTACTCGTTGCCCGAGCCACCGATCAAGCACGAGTAGACCATGGCGCCGGCAGCCGTGTACTTGCGAATGAAGAGGTCGTTCTTCTGGAGGAGTCGGCCGCCCGTGAACACGCCCGGCGTCGTAACGAACGTCGTGGCGCCTACTTGGGACGTGTCGTAGTTGTTGGTCTGGTCGCCGACGTCGCCGCAGATGTACATGTTGCCGACGTTATCGACCGCGACGCCGCCGATATCTACGGTAAGGCCGTCCCCAATGTACTGAGTTGCCCCGACCACGTTCGTGAACGTGCCGGCGGCGTAGGAATAGCGCAGGATGAATCCCATCCCGTTCAGGTAGCTGCCCGGAACCTCGGGCGTGGCCTGGTCGCTCTTTCCGACCATCACGATTTGCACAGGATCTGTCGCGAGCGGATTTGGATCGGGCACGATCGCGAAGCCGTTGATGAACGTCGTGTCACCAACGCCGCCATCGTAACCGACCATCTGGATCGCGGGGTTCGTCGTCGGGTCGAGGATGGTGGTGGGGCTCGCCTGCCAGCGCATGATGAACACGTTTGGCTGGTTCGGCGACGTGTTCACCTTGGTGTTGAGTGGGAAGTCCGGTGATGTCGTCTGACCAGTGATCCAAACGTTGTTGAACTGGTCGACGGTGATGAACTGCCCGTAGTCGCTGTTGGAGCCGCCAAAGAAGGCAGAGTAGTCGATGTTGTATGCGTCACCCTGGAGCCGGGCGACAAAGGCGTTCTGGGTTCCCTTGAGGCTGATGAAGTAGGGTCCCGCGGTGACTGGAAACAGAGTGGCCTGAGTCCAACCGGTCATGAATACGTTACCGGCCTGGTCGGCGACCACGTTGGTTACGCAGTCCCAACCGTTGTCGCCGCCGTAGTAGCTTCCGTAAACCACGGGGTCGATCACAAGCGGCTTGGCGTGGTCATACGCTCCGAGGCTGAAGCCTACGTGTCCGGCGTTCGATACGAATCGGGCCGGAATGGCGACTCTGCGTCCGTTTACGGTTTGGTAGGCGAAGAGCTTGCCGTGGGCGAACTCCCCGAGTTGGGTGCCGATTCGGACGTCGTTCTTCTCGACCTTGATCTTCGAGGCGCCTTCGAACTTGAGCTGTATTTTGCTCGGGTCGGCGCCTGGGGCGGCGATGAAATCGTAGCGGAGCCGCTGGCCCTCGTAGTATGAGCGGAAGTCGATGCCGCGGTAAACGTTGCGCGCGGTGACTTCGTTGTAGGCGCTCGGCTCGAGCATCTTGCCGGTCCGCTTGGCAAGGTAGTGGGCTGGGTGGGGTTCGGGATTCGAGCCGGCGATCCGGTCGGTGCCGTTTGAGCCGACGAAGGACATCTTGACGACCTGGCCGATACGCATTTTCTTGCCGTTGTGCATGCCCGGCCGGTGATAGTCGAACGTGACCCCGTCATTCCGCAGCCAATAGTCAAGCCCACCGCTCTGAGCTCGATACTCGGCGCGACGATCCCACTGGCCTTCGTTTTTTACGAACGCGAGGTGGTTTCTGTCCAGCCCCTTCTTAATGGCGGCCTTTTCCGCCCCGGTAGGCCCGTGAGAGCCCTTTATCTTGTTCGCCGGTGAGCCGGAACACGCGAGGACCACAGCGGTCCCGATCAAAACTAACTTGTGCGCGACTTTTACTAATGAGTGCACGAAGAATCCACCTCTAACCCTCTGCCGCCTACCTCACCAGGCACGCGAATGCGTGCCCGTGCAGGCCAGGCTCCAGTACGTTGCGAGCCAATTATATAACGAATGCAGGCAGCCTGCTGCGTTTTCGAGGATGAGACGTGTCGAAAGGGCTGAAAAGTGCGGTGAATGGTAGGTTGTGGCTCACCTGAGCCACAACCTACGCGAAGTTCGCCTTAGTAGCGGACGACCGTGAAGGTCGCGCTGGCCTGTGTCGAGTTCGTGCTCGCGGTAACCGTCGTAGAGAGCGGACGGCTTACGCGCCGCGTGAGTACGGTAAACACGTACGTCGTCTTGCCGGCCAAGATCGTCACCGACGGCGGCAGCGTCGCTACCAACGGGTTCGACGAGCTCAGCGTCACGACCGTCCCGCCGGCAGTCGCCGGTCCGTCGAGCGTGATCTTGCAAACGGTAGTCCGCAAGCCCACGACCGTCGACGGAGTGAACGAGATCGACGTTAGCGAGGGCGCCCTTACGGTCAGCACCTGTTGAGCGGAGATCGAACCCGAGCTCACCGTGATGGTCACCGGGGTCGTCGTGCTCGTGGGCACGGTGTTGATCGTGAACGACGTGTTCAATTGGCCGGCCGGGATCGTGATCGATCCCGACGTTGATGCTAGCCCGGGCGGACTGAACATGATGTTCACGGGCAGCCCACCGAGCGGCGCGGGGTTGCTAATCGAGACGGTGCCCGTCACCGAGTTCCCACCCAAAACCGAATTGAGGCTGAGGGAGAGGCTCATCGTGGACGGATTGACCATCAGCGTCCGCTGGATCATGGTGGGACCCCGGGTCGCGGTGATATGAACGGTTGTGGGCGTCGTGACGACGGTTGCGCCCACCTGGATTTGGAACGTTGCGCCGCTGCTGCCGGCCGGAATGACGACCGGCGTGGCAAACCCGACGATGCCACTATCCGCCGAGATCGAAACGACCGCACCACCGGTATCCGCCGTCGAACCCAGGGAGACCGTGCCGTTCACGATGTCACCCGGATTCGCGGTGCTCTTGTCCAACGTGAACGTCACGAGGGCATCCGTGTCGACGGTGAAGTTAGCGCCGATGAGTTGGTCGATGTAATCGGTCCCCGGCACCGAAGGCCGGTGAACCTGCAGGGTTCGCGTGATCGTCGCCGGCTCGTACGGCGTTTGGATCGTAAAGCCGGCGACTCCGCCGCTGCTGAACGTCAAGGTCCCGGGCGTGACCACGTACCCGGCGGGCGTGCCCACCACGATTGCCGGGGTCACCGGGAAGTTGGGGCCGGGGAGGCCGTTGAGCGTTGCCGTTCCCTGTATTTGGGTCAGGCCGCTCACCCGGATCGGATTGAGCACGACGCTCGTGATCGAAGCGGGGTCGACTTCCTCAACCTGGCTTATGCCGGCGCCAAGGAGGCTGGCGGTGAGAATCGGGAAGCTCTTGCTGTCCACACCGGCGGTGCCGATATTGAACGTGGCCGACTGCTGCCCGGCCGGAATTGTCACCGTCGCCGGCGGCGTAAGCACGGCACTCGAAGCCTGAAGGCTAACGGTAACGCCCGCGGCCGGCGCCTGGTTCGCGAGAAGCACGGTGCCCGTGATGGAATTACCGCCCACGGTTCCGCTCGGCGTGATCTGGAAGCTTGTCAGCCAAGGCACGACGCTCAGCGGTGCGATCAGGAAGTTGCCCTGGTAGTACGCGCGAACCAAAACCTGAGTCGGCGAAGTGACGGCCTCCGAATAGATCGTGATGGGGGAAGTTGGCGCCGTAGCCCCGCCAGGAATGTTGACGGTTGTGGTCGTGACGAGATTGTTCGGATCGAACGATGCCGCGCCGGACTGATTGTACTGCGCGTTGAGAAGGCTCAACGTGATCGTGGCGCCCTGAACCGGGGCCGGCTTCGTCAGCGTGAGGCTGCACGACGTGGAGGCGCCCAGCCCGCCCGGAATCCTGTTCGGGGTCAGGGTGTTCGTGCCGACAATTGGTTGGCCGATATCGAACTTACAGAGCCAGCCATCGGTGTTCAAAGTGAACAAGCTGATCGTGGGCGGGTTCGGCGGCGGGAATCCACCGAGGTCGCCCCAGAGCACGCCCGGCAATCCGGTGATCGCGAGCCCCGCGTCCCCCGTGGCCTTGAATGCGAGCGGGGTGATCATTGCGGCGGGAAGCGCTCCAACGTCCGTAACGATGTTTCCGCTCACGGGGTCGAGGTACTCGCGCGTCGATGCGGTCTCGCCGAAGACCCAGAGATCGCCGAACGAGTCGACGAACGGCGCGTACACGATGTCGTAGACGCCGCCGCCCAGGTACGTTCCGTAAAAGAGCTGGGTTCCGGTCGGGTCGAGAACGTTTAAGAAGTCCGACGGCCCGGGAAGCGCTGGCGGCAGAGGCGTCGGATAGGTTGTCTCGACAGGCGGATCGCCCGAGATGCCCCCGGTCTGGATGAATCCCTGGGTGTAGAGGTTCGGATCGACCGGCCCAGCCGACGCCGGAAATCCGAGCGAGGCCACGCCGATGTTGCCGGTGATATACGCCTTCCCCGACGGGTCGACCGCTATCCCGGCGGGCACGATGAGCGATCCGACCGCGAAACCTCCGAGCGGCTCGCCGAATCCGGCAGCCTTCAAGTTGGTCGAGTAGACAAGCTGAGAAGCGTCGGGGGAGATCTTCGTCACGACCACGTTCTGATAGGCGTCGAAGATTTCGCCGTAGGCGCCACGGGTTCTTGGGTAGTCGAAAGAGTTGCAGATGCCGGTGATGAAGGCATCCCCGAGCGAGTCGATCGCCACGCAGGTGCCTGACGTGTGGTTGGTTCCGTCGATGTCCGTGTAGCGGCCGCCGCAAAACTCATTGCTGGAGCCACCGATGACGCACGAGTAAATCATCGCCCCGGCCGGGCTGTACTTCCGCAGGAACATATCCTGCTTCTGGATGATCCGGCCGTTGGTGAAAACCCCCGGCGTTGTAACGAAGGTTCCGACGCCGTTGTTTATCGTCGTGTCGTAGTTGTTGTTTCCGTCGCCGACGTCGCCTCCGAGGTAGACGTTGCCACCGTTATCGACTGCTATTCCGCCGATGTCGACGGCAAGGCCGTCTCCGATGTACATCGAACCGGGAGCTTGCGTGAAGGTGCCGGCGGCAAAGGTGTATCGAAGCACCCAGCCTTGGCCCGCCGTGAACGATCCCGGGACCTCGGGAACCGTCTGGTTGGACTGCCCGGCCAATGCAAACTGAACCGGATCGTTCGGACCGGGATTAGGATCGGGAACGATGGCAACGCCGTCGATGAAGTTGGTGACCGCAGCTCCGCCGTCGTACCCCAGCATAAGGACTGCGGGGTTGGTAATCGGGTCGAGAATCAGAGTCTGGCTGGCCTGCCAGCGCATGAGGAACATGTTGTTCTGGGTCGGGGAGGTGTTGACCTTCGTGTTCCCGGGAAAGTCGGGCGAGTTCGTAACACCCGAGATCCACACGTTCCCAAACTGGTCGACGTTGATGTACTGAGCACTATCTGAGATCGAGCCGCCGAAGAAAGCTGAGAAGTCGATGTTGTAGGCGTCGCCCTGGAGCCGCGCAACGAACGCGTTTCGGAACCCAACCATGGTCGTGAAATAGGGGCCCGTGGTGATTGGGAAGAGCGAGGCCTGCGTCCAGCCGGTCATATAGACGTTTCCGTTGGCGTCGGCCGCCACGCCGGTTACGTCATCCCATCCGTTGTCGCCACCGTAGTAGGATCCGTAGACGACCGGGTCGATGACAAGGGGCTTCGAATGGTCGTAGGCGCCGAGTGAGAATCCAACGTCGCCGTTCGTGCGAACGAACCGAGCGGGGACACTGACCTGCCTGTCGTCCTTGACCTGGTAAGCGTATAGCTTGCCGTGGGCGAACGTGCCGATCTGGGTACCCAGCTCGAGATCATTGGCCTTCACGGTCACCTTGGATGCACCGTCGAA